>JBEIEG010000057.1:0-10782 GCA_040383035.1 Hyphomonadaceae bacterium
AAGCCTGACGCTTCCACCACGTCGGAGTGATAGAGCACAAACTCCTCGTCCTGACAGGGCGCTTGGCCTTCTTCGCCCAACTCACGGCCACGAAGCGCGCGGTCGACAATCGACATGCTCATCGCTTTGCGTTCATTGTGGCCAAAGGTCAGACCATAGCCACGCGTATATTGTGGGGCCTGCTCAGCAGAGCCTGCAAAGCCTGACAGCATGATGCATTCGGTCATCGGCAAGTCTGCCAACTCAATTTCAAAGCCAAGTTCATCGGGTGTAAAACCGACACTGACTTCGCCCATGCGGATCTCACCGCACAGGGGGTGGGTGGAGCCCCAACCGCGTTGGCTAGAATAAGCAAGGCTCAATAAGAAGCCTTCATCGCCGCGTGCAAGGGCTTGCAAACGCTGGTCGCGATCGGCTGGAAACGCCATCGGCTCGCGGGTCAAGTCATAGGGTTGATCCGAAGCATCTGTAACCGGATCGCCTTCCAACAAGCCTTCATGGGCAAAGACTTGGGCAATAGTCGCCAATTGTGTCGGCATAATTTCTTCAGATACCTGAGCCGGCGGGACTTCATGGCCGCCTTCGGCTGCCAGCTTAAAGTCCAAAAGACGATGGGTGTAATCAAACGTTGGCCCTAAGACCTGCCCACCTGGAATGTCCTTGAAAGCAGCAGAAACGCGGCGCTGGACGGCCATGTTGGCAGTTTCAATCGGTGTCGAAGCGCCAAAGCGCGGCAAAGTTGTCCGGTAAGCGCGCAATAGGAAGATGGCTTCTGGGAGATCGCCGCGCGCCTGCTTGATGGCCAAGGCAGCCAAATCTGGATCATAGCAAGAGCCTTCAGCCATCACGCGATCCACGGCCAAGCTCATTTGTTCGCGAATTTGAGCCACGCTCAACTCTGGAACGGAGGTGTCGCCACGGCGCACTTCGCCTAGCCAAGTGTGGGCGTTGGTGATGGCGCGCTCGCCGCCCTTAACTGCTACATAAGCCATGCTTAATCCCCTTTAGACTGAATGCGGGTGGTACGCGGGATGGACACAAGCGTGGCTTCCGCACACAGCATCACGTCAATCCCGAATTGAAAATGGGCTACAAGGTCGGCGCGTTCCGACCAAAAGCTATCTGGCAGGCCCTGCGGCGCAATTTCTGCGATCGTTTCAATCCCTGGCCCTTCGAGCACCAAATTCGGACCCGCCTCGAGATCTGGCACCATCACAATCACGGTTGTTGCAAGATCTGGATACTTAGCGTCACCTTGGTTGAAACCCGACAACATCTGTGCTGCGAGCCCCGAATGCGAAACAACGGCAAACGCGGCTTCTTCAGCATGATCGGTCAACGGACAGGACGTGTGGAACCGAAGCCAACTCTCGATCGCGCCGCCGCGGAGACTCGGCTCTAGCCAAACCAACGTGTCTTGGTCGGCCAAGGTTAGAAGAACAGCTGCCGCCGCCTGATTGAGACCGACTGGTGGCGTCAAAGCCTTACCAAGCTCTACCCGTGTCCCGGGCTGGGCTGTAGCGGTTAGGAGCGCGCGAAAGACGCTTTGGCTGTCACGGACAGGCTCGGAAAATCCAGGGCGCAATTCTGCAAGATTAAGGGGGGCGTTCATGACTAGGCCTTCCGGTCTCGGACCATGGTGAAAAACTCAACCTGTGTAGCCTTTGCCTTGCGACTGATGGCGTCACGGCGCTCATCGGCGGCTTGTTGCAAAGGCTCAATCAGACCGTCGCGCACTTGGTCGTGCCAAACTGCGGACTGCAGCATGGCATCAGCAACAGCTGCGACATAAGCATGCGCCTTATCTCGACCGGCGACATAACCAATGCCCGTCTCTCCAGTGGCCAAACGGATCGCACAACGCGTCACCGTCATCTCGCCAAGGTTAAACGGATTGCCTGCACCACCCGTACGGCCACGCACCATCACCATGCCGGTTTCAGCAGGGCGCAGCACCTGGCTTTCTGGCGCAACCACATCCTCCCAGAGCTTGAGTACTTCTGAGGCGGGGGCCTTTGCTAGGGTCGACAACCAGCCCTGTCGGGCGGCACTGCCCGTCAGGGCATTGTCAACAAATTCGTCTGTGTACGATTGAGTCATGGCGAACAACTTTTGAATTGATTGTAATTGGACTTGCATTATGCTATCGGTTCATTAGTATAAATTCAACAGATTTATTGTGTCATTGCTGTGACGTAATATAAATTTGTTGGCTATCATGTAAAAAGGCAATAAAATGTCAATTATTATTGATGAAAAAAGCCAATCGATAACAAATTGGCGAGCAATCGTCCAATGGCTCGAAGTAGAAATTTCTGAGCGTCGATTGGTACCGGGCGACAAATTGCCAACTGAGCTACAAATCTGTGAGCGGTTTTCGACAAATCGTCATACGACTCGCCGCGCGCTGGCGCACCTGCAGTCCAAGGGTTTGGTCGAATCGACCCAAGGGCGGGGCAGCTTCGTACGGCGGCCGACCTTAATCTACAGTATCGGCAAACGAACTCGGTTTTCTGCAGGCCTTCAAGAGCAAGCAGCTAACCCAGAAACGAAGACTTTGACATTAGATACCCGCCCTGCAGAGCCACATGTGGCGGCCGCACTTGGGTTGAAAGGTGGGTCCCCAACAATCTTTTTGGAGCGCCTCGGATTTGCCAATGGTCAAGTTATCTCGGTTGCTAGACATTGGTTTGCGTTTGAACGTTTCCCCACGTTTGCTGTTTTCTACGCGCGATCAAAGTCGATTACCCAAACCCTGATTGATTGTGGCGTGCCGGATTATACGCGCCTGCGCACAAAGATCAGTTCGCGCTTACCGACCGCGCAGGAAACCCAGCTTCTGCGCGTACCACGACATATTCCTTTATTGGTGACACATGCTTGGAACGTCGATGGCCTTGGCCGACCGCTAGAATATGGCGAAGCCCGAATGGCCTCTGATCGTGTGGAAATAACCATCGAAAACGAACGACTTCCAGACCTAGACTAATCTCTCGCCAATTTCCTCCCAACCTCCAACAGTAATGAGCCGAACGTGACCATCCAACTTTCACAAGCCAAAATCGTAACGCCCACCGGGGTGATTCAAGGAAGCCTTTCTCTCAAAGGCGCAGAAATCCAAGACATTGTCGAAGGTCCAAGCCAACATGGTGAGGATTGTGATGGGGATTGGTTGATCCCTGGCATTATTGATATTCATACCGACAATCTGGAGCGTCACTTCTTCCCGCGCGCCAATATCGATTGGAACCCCGTTTCTGCCGCTGTGGTCCATGATGGCCTGTGCATCAGCGTTGGTGTGACGACTGTCTTCGACTCCTTGTCGATCGGTTCCTTTGGCTCGGGCTCGGCGCGTACGCCCGACAATTTGATCCGGCTAACCGATGCCTTGCACGAAGCGCATGACAAACAACTTTTGAAAGCAACCCACCGCCTACATTGGCGTTGCGAGGCCCCCTCTGACGTCATGGCAGACTGGCTACCAGACTTTGCGGATGCGCCATTGACCGGCTTGTTCTCGCTGATGGATCACACACCGGGCCAACGCCAATATCGCAACATCGATAAGTTCCTCGATATGTGGCGACGGGAAGGACTAACCGAAGCAGCGATTGAAGGCCGATTGGCAGAGCGCCGCGCCAATGTTGCCCGCCATGATGCGGCTAATCGTCGTCTCGTGGTCGAAGTTGCTAAAGCTCGTGGCGTGCCCATCGCCAGCCACGACGATGAGTCCGTCGCCCATATCAACGAAGCGGCAGATCTTGGGGCCACCATTGCTGAGTTCCCAGTGACGATGGAAGCGGCACAAGCGGCACAAGACCGCGGGATGCATATTGTCATGGGCGGGCCTAACCTCATCCGGGGCGGCTCTTACTCTGGCAATGTGCCGGCCAAGGATTTGATCGCGGCGGGTCTGCCGATTGGGTTTGCTTCTGACTATGTGCCCCGCAGCTTGATTGAGTGCGCCTTCGCCCTTGCGTCTGGCCCGTGGCAATGGCCGATCGAACAAGCGGTAAACACGGTAACGGGCTTGCCTGCTCGGGCTGTTGGCCTGCATGATCGTGGCGCACTGGAAGTAGGCAAACGTGCCGATGTTGTTCGCGTGAAAGTAGTTGACGGCCACGCCCTTGTACGCGGAGTTTGGACGGGGGGCGTCCGCGTCGGCTGATGCGTGTTCTCACCCTCAACATCTGGAAAGACGAGGGTGACTTAACTGCCCGCCTTGAGATGATTGTGGCAGAATGCCGCCTCCTGCAGCCAGACATAATTTGTCTGCAGGAGGTATATGCGGACGCGACGATGGATGCAGGGAAATGGCTGGCCGACGCATTGGGATTGACCCGAGTGGGGGTGCCGGCTCGCACAAAGCAAAGGTCAGGGGTTCTTTCGAGCTCTGGCCTCGCCATTTTATCGCGGCTGCCGCTCTTGGCGGAAGAAAGTCTAGACCTGCCAACAAGTGCCGCCGATGGCGGCCGAAAGGCACTCTATGGTGATTTTGAAACTTCCAAGGGACCGCTCCGAGTTGTCTCACTCCACTTGTCTCATCTCAAGGCAGAAAGAGGCGATATGCTGCGCGGCGAGCAATTAGCGGCGATTTGGTCTTGGGCGAACCAAGGCTGGGATCATCCCATCACTCTGGCTGGCGACTTCAACGCCACGCGCAAAGCCGCGTGCTTTGCCTGGTTGCCCCAACAAAGCACGATCACTGGCACCGACAGCCTTTTGCCACAGGCAACTAGCCTTCGCCATCAGCCCAATGCTCTGATCGATCACATCCTCTTGGCAGGCCGAAGCGGCTGGGAGTTAATCGGCGCAGAGCTTTGCTTTACAGGAATTGATGCCAAAAGCGGATGCTTTGCCAGCGACCACTTCGGTATTTTGGCCAGCTTTGATCCAATTGATTGAAGCAGACCACGATTTACTGTCACAAATCCTCTGATTACGGCACCATTTTGTTCGGCCATGTCACGGGCCTGTCGTGCAAGCGCCATAAGCCAAATCCATGTCCCAACAAGATAATCAGGCGCGCCACTCATGGCGCGAGACCATTGGATTCTGCGCTCGCTATTGGGCGCAAGAAAGACCACTTTTGTCCGTCGTCGTCGGGCTGACGCTCGTGATGGTCGCAGCGGAAGTCTGCATCCCGCTATCAGCAGGCCATTTGGTTGATACGCTGACGAAGGTTGCAGCAGGCGGCCTGAGCGACCAAAGCGCTGGGCAAGCAGCGCTGATGGCGGTCGGCCTTATGACTGGGATTTCTGCCGTCTATTATGTGCTGGGCAATATCTCGACCCGTGTTTACCATCGGGCTGCGGCGCGCTGTATGGCTAAAGTCATTGAAGACGGGTTCGCGCGAATTCAGCATTTTTCCTCAGATTGGCATGCGAACACGTTTGCCGGCGCAACGGTCCATAAGCTAACGCGCGGCCGTTGGTCTTATGAGCATATCTCCGACATTTTGTGGCAGCAATTCTTCCCACTCGGCTTGGTCATTCTGGGTCTTGCTGGCGTAATGCTGGTGCGCTTTCCCGTAGTGGGGATCGTGTTTTTGGTGATGGTTGTTGTCTATGTGGTCGCTTCGTTTGTGATCGCCATCCGCTATGTGCGTCCAGCCAACGTCGTGGCAGCCGCCGCTGACTCTCGCATTGGTGCGGCGGTGGCCGACGCCGTCTCCAATAATAATGCGGTCAAAGCGTTTGGGGCAGAGAAGCGCGAGACCGAACGTTTTGAAGAAGTCACTGGTAAATGGCGGTCCTTAGCGGTTGTTTCCTGGCGCAAAGCTTTGGACATGGGCCTCATCCAGCATTTTCTGTGGTTAAGCTTACAAGCTGCTATGTTGGTTCTGTTGATTGGACTTTCAACGCGTGGCCAAGCCACGCCGGGTGACGTTGCCTTTGTGATCACCGCTAACTTCCAACTCGGCGGCAGTTTGCGCAAAGTCGGCGACCACATCCGCATGCTGCAGCGGGCGAGCGCAGAGCTGGCCGATATCATCGAATTTGATCGCGCGCCGCTGGGTGTCGAGGACGTCGAACAAGCGCCAGACTTTCAGCCGGGCCTGGGCGAAATCATCTTCGACCAAGTTCAGTTTTCCTATCCGGGCTCGCAGAGCGGCAAAGCTTCCTTGTATCAGAATCTGGATCTTCGCATCGCGCCGGGCGAGAAAATTGCGCTGGTTGGCCCCTCGGGCTCTGGCAAATCGACCTTCGTCAAACTCATCCAGCGCCTCTATGACCTGAAGTCCGGCACCATTTGGATCGACGCCCAAGACATTGCACAAGTCCAGCAAGCAAGCTTGCGCCGTGCTATTTCAATTGTGCCGCAAGAGCCAATCCTGTTCCATCGCAGCTTGGCCGACAACATCGCTTATGCGCATCCTGAAGCGCCGATGGAAGCCATCATCCAAGCGGCAAAACGTGCTTACGCCCATGATTTCATCGAGGCCTTGCCAGAAGGCTACCAAACCTTGGTGGGAGAGCGCGGCGTGAAACTTTCTGGCGGAGAGCGTCAGCGCGTCGCCATTGCCCGGGCCTTTTTAGCGGACGCCCATATCGTCATATTCGATGAAGCAACCTCCAGCCTAGACACAGTCACAGAGCGTCTGATTCAAGCGGCCATGGCAGACCTGATGGTCGATCGCACCACGATTATTGTGGCACACCGCTTGTCGACCATTAAGGATGTGGATCGGATCTTGGTGTTTGAACGCGGCAGGATTATCGAGCAAGGGCACCACCAAGCCCTCTTGGCGATCCCAGAAGGTGCCTATGCCCGCCTTCATGCCGTCCACGCGGAAGACCAATTGATTGGCTAGACGCTGGACTAGTCCAGAATGCGGGCCAGCGTGCGGAGCTTTTGACCAGCGCTTTGCCCTGTCAAACCATGAAAGCCTGACAAGGACGGATAGCTCACCACGCCGTCTGGCCCAGAAAACTCAGGCCCACGCCCAATGCTAAGCGCAAAGCGGCGGCCGGGCTTTGGATTGAGCTTTGGCGTGATTTCACGAACGCCATATTGGACATGATGCGAGATATCCCAATGATGGGACACCCCTTCGCATTTCAGATTAAGCCAACAATGCCCGGTCGACCACTGCTCACGTGGTTCGGCGATGTGCACGCCAATGATGTAGGCGGCGGGCACACCTATCGCGCGCAAAGCGGCAACAGCTAACGTATGCATATCCACACAGGTGCCGGGTGTCAGACCGCATTCTAACGCGGGCATAGCCTCTTCACCCGTCCCCAGATGCGTCTCGCGCGCACCATAAGTAAAGTGGTCCCCAACATATTGGATGAGGGCGGGTACACGGATTTGTAAGGGTGCCTCCGCCACTTCTTCCGCGATTTGATCCATCAACGCCTGCGACGGTCTTTCAAAGGCGCTTAGACCGGGCATAAATGCCTCATCGTCTAACCCGGGGCCGGGCTCGTCAAAAGCTATTTTGACCATGGGTTGATCGCCAGCTTTCAAAGCGAATTGATAAGCAGCAATCCGGCCTTGTATGTCTTGCACAATGGCTTGCGGCTCTGCGCCTTCAAATGTGACCCTCGTGATCTTTTGCTCCCATGTGTCGGGGGCAACTGGGAACAGGTAGAGACCTGCATCTTGAACGGGTTCTTCCAGAAAAGCTTCAAACACAGCCATCATGACGTCTCCAGGATTTCAACCAGCTTTGAAACGCCAGCATCCAAACTCGCATCATTGTTTAAGGAAACAACGTCTGGGCCCGTCACATCATAAGCGGCGGCACGCGCGATGCGGTCAGCAATCTCAGAAACTGTTTCACGGCCGCGGGCAATTAAGCGCTGCTCAATGACCTTACTGGGGGCTGCAATCGAAACAACAATCAAGGGCGAAAACTGCTGACGCGCCTCGTCCAGAATTGCGCGGGATACATTGACCACCACCTGCTGGCCCCGCTCTAGCCGAGCCACAATGTCAGCTGGAACGCCATAGGAAAGACCATGGGCGTTCCAGAAAAGCGCAAATTCACCTCTGTGTCGTTTTAGCTCAAAGTCAGACGGCTCGATGGCTATGTGATCTTCCCCACCAGCATCCTTTGGCCGGGTAATGAAGCGTTGGGGGAAGTGATAAATAGGGTCGTTTGAAAGCTCGGCCTTAGCCCCTTCAAGGAGCGAATCCTTGCCAACACCAGACGGCCCGACGATCAGAAACAAGGTTCCCGTCATGGTCTGTAGCGCCGATTATGAGTGTTTCTCAACAAAGGCATCGGCATCCAAATCCCTAAAATCTTGTAGCGCTTCAGCCAGCTTCTCGTGCTCCCAATCCCACCAAGCTAGGGCAAGAAGGCCGTCTTGAACCGCTTTAGGAAACCGCTCGCGGATGGGCTTTGAGGGTACCCCGCCAACAATCGTAAAGGGGGCCACGTCTTTTGACACAACTGCCCCGGCGCCGACAACTGCACCAGTTCCAACGCTAACACCTGCAAGAATGGTTGCCCCGTGCCCGATCCAGACATCGTGTCCGATCGTCACATAGTCTGCGCGCCGCCACTCGAAGAAGTCATCATCATCCTGGTCGCCCAATTGATAAGAGACCGAGCGATAGGTGAAGTGATGGAGGGCCGCCTTCCACGTCGGATGGTTGCCGGGATTAAGGCGTGTGTCGCGCGCGATGGAGCAGAATTTGCCAATTGTGGTATAAGCGGTGCTCGAGTCCGTCACGATGTAACTATAAGCACCCATCTCTGTTTCCATCAAAGATGTGCGGGCCCCAACGCGAGTCCAAGGACCTAAGATGCAGTCGCGGACATGGGCTTCCGGCGAGATACCCGGTTCAGATTCTGCCGGCTTTTCAGCGGCCGGGTCAGGCTTCCAATGCTCAAAATAGCGATAGTCTGGCGGCAAAATCCGCCCAGCGAGCCTGCCCGTCACGCAACAGCCTCCAAGAGCTCTTCTGTCTCGTTCCGTGCACCGGATCCCTCGATGACGTGGCGGCCGTAAATCGCGTCGACCACAGAGGCGTTGAGGTCATCAGGCGTGCCATCAAATACAATCTGACCATCCGCCATGCCGATGATCCGGGGACAGAAGCGGCGGGCAATGTCGAGCGCGTGTAGATTGACCAATACCGTAATATTGCGCTCTCGATTAATGGTGGACAGGGTCTCCATCACTGTCTGGGCATTGGCTGGGTCGAGAGAGGCAATAGGCTCGTCCGCCAAAATGATTTCAGGCAATTGCATCAAGGTCCGCGCGATGGCCACACGCTGCTGCTGCCCGCCGGACAAGGTATTGCACCGCTGCAAAGCCGTATGAGACATGCCCAAGGCGTGCAATTCCAGAATCGCGCGCGCACGTTCTTCTGCCGGGAAAAGCTTCAGTATCGGGGCCACACCACGTTGGCGGGCGAGGCTGCCAATCAAAACATTGGTCAGGACATCGAGACGTGGCGACAAATTAAATTGTTGAAACACCATGCCACAGGTAGCACGCCACTGGCTAAGTGCTTTACCGCGCAACTCCGTCACCGGCTTGCCATGCCATGTGATTGCGCCCTCGTTCGTATCGCAAAGGCGATTAATCAATCGCAGAAGCGTGGACTTACCAGCCCCGGAACGGCCAATAATACCAACCATCGAGCCAGCAGGGATTTGTAAGGATACATCCTGCACCGCACGGGTTGAACCAAAGTGCTTTGTCACGGACTTAAGTTCCAGCACGTATGCCTCCTATTGCTGACTTGAGGCTAAAGCTGGCTCGTGAAACCTATGTGACGGTCGGGCCTGACTCTTACGATTAGGGTGCTGATTTGTCGGGAGCACCGATGATTCCTCAGCCGTGCACCAATTTTGATCGGACATTCTCCGAGACGTAGTCGAGTGCCATTACGCAGATTACGTAAGCAATGACGATCCAGGCGACTTGATCAAAGGCAAAGATGCGGATGCGCTCTTCCAGTTCAAACCCGATGCCGCCCGCGCCTACGATGCCCAAGATAGCAGCGTTTCGGAAATTGGACTCCAACATATAGAGCGACTGGCTGGCCATCACCGGCAAAACCTCTGGCAACAGGCCAAAGCGAATAGCCGCTCGGCGCTGCCCGCCTGTCGCACGAATGCCTTCTTGCGGGCGCGGGTCACTATTCTCGATTGCCTCGGCATAAAGCTTAGCGATGCGCGGGATATCGGTAAGCGCTAGCGCGATGACACCACCAAAGGGTCCAAGCCCAAAGGC
Organism: Hyphomonadaceae bacterium; assembly: GCA_040383035.1. Lineage (GTDB taxonomy): Bacteria > Pseudomonadota > Alphaproteobacteria > Caulobacterales > Aquidulcibacteraceae > Aquidulcibacter. The sequence continues at coordinate 10,200 of JBEIEG010000057.1, forward strand.
GACGATCAGAATAAGCGCCCACACAAGGGCGGGAATGGCACGAAAGACGTCAAAGCTTCGCCGGATGAGGAAGTGCAGCGCCTCATTCGAAACAAAGGTTTTAGCGCCGAGCAATCCCAAAGGTATGGCACCCAGAACACCCAAGAAGGTCCCAGCGACCGCCATTGCAAACGTCGCGGCCAAGGCTTGCAGGATCCGAACTTCCTCGCCAGCGGCATTAGGCGGAAACATGCCACCCATGAAATCAGCCAGTTTGGAGAGGCCTTTGGCAAAGGCGGCAGGCGTCATATCTACCCCGATACACAGGGCGACGAACACAGCGCTCAATCCAATCCACAGGGCAAGGCGACGCGCGTGAACAGCCAATGGCGTGTCCACCAGATGCGGTGCGATTGCGCGCGCAACCTGCATTTGATGGGCGGTGACTTGGGGAGGCGTGGCCAGGGCTGCGCTGGTTGTCATGCCGTCGCCTCCAAGCCGATCAAACGGTGGCGGATTGCCTCAGACACAAGATCAATCAGGATGATCAGACCGATGATCAAGATCAAAAGGGCAAAATAGGTATCAAACTCGGTATAGGTAA
>JBEIEG010000058.1:0-10760 GCA_040383035.1 Hyphomonadaceae bacterium
ATAGCGTGCTGTCGTCTGTCCCCGCCGCGTCTTTGGTCGAAGTTGCGCCCCAAACAGGCCGTCTGCACCAAATCCGGGTGCACTTCGCCGCAATCGGCCACGCGCTGGCAGGCGATACTAAATATGGCGGGCTACTCATGCTAGCCGGCAAACCCTGACCGCGCCTGATGCTGCACGCCGCGACGCTGGACTTCACCCATCCCACGACGGGTGAGCCCATGCGCCTTCCCGTCCCTCCGCCCGACGATTTCTCGAGGTTTGTGGAGCTGGTGTTGCCCGCCTAGAGGACTGACAAGCTTACCCTACGGCTTGCGCATCCTCGCCGCGCTCACGCTTCGCCCGCAGCCGCGCCAAAGCGCTGGCATAGGCTTTTGCTGAAGCCACAAGGGTATCCGCATCGGCAGAACGCGCCGTGACGATCCGGCCATGCTCGCTCAAGCGCACTGACACCTCGGCTTGCGCGTCTGTGCCTTCGGTAACCGCATGGACCTGATAGAGGTCCAAGACCGCACTGTGGGGGACCAATGCCGAGATCGCGTTGAAGACGGCGTCGACAGGACCATTGCCACGTTGGGTTGTCCACGCTGGCTTACCGTCGATTTCCAGATCGATTTCAGCGGTTTGAGGACCATCAGTTCCCGCGACCACACGCAAGCGCATCACCTTGATCGCATCATCATAATGGGCAGCCGCATCATCCACCAAGGCGATAATGTCATCATCATAGACGTGCTTTTTGCGGTCTGCGAGCGCTTTAAAGCGACCAAATGCGTCTTGGAACGCATTGTCTGACAATTCATAACCCATGTCGCGCAGCTTATCTTTGAAGGCATGGCGACCAGAATGCTTGCCCATGACAAGATTGGTCGCACCCTGGCCAACATCTTCCGGGCGCATGATCTCGTAAGTCTGGGCATGCTTCAGCATGCCATCCTGATGGATGCCGCTTTCATGAGCAAAGGCATTCTTGCCGACAATCGCTTTGTTATACTGGACAGGGAAGCCCGTGATGCGGCTGACCATTTTGGAAGCCATCATCAAGCGTGTCGCATCAACAACCGTTGAATAAGGCATACCATCACCGCGGACCCGCAACGCCATGATGATTTCTTCCAATGCGGCATTGCCTGCGCGCTCGCCCAAGCCATTGATAGCGCATTCAATTTGGCGCGCGCCGCCTTGGACGGCTGCCAAAGAATTGGCAACAGCGAGGCCCAAATCATTGTGGCAATGGGCTGAGAAAATCACCTCGTCCGCCCCCGGCACGTTGGCGATCACATCGGCGAACAACGCCCCATACTCGCTCGGGAAGGAATAACCGACCGTATCAGGCAGATTGATCGTGGTCGCCCCTGCTCGGATCGCGACTTCCACCGCGCGCAACAAAAAGTCACGCTCTGTTCGGGTGGCATCTTCTGCCGACCACTCGACATCGTCGGTAAAATTGCGGGCCAGAGAGACGGAGCCATGAATAGCTTCGAGAACCGCTTCAGGCTCCATCTGCAACTTATGCTTCATGTGGATGGGCGATGTCGAAATGAAGGTATGGATCCGCTTCAAAGGTGCAGGGCGTACAGCCTCGGCACAGCGCTCAATATCCTTCGCCCCTGCCCGCGATAGGCCACAGACGGTGCTGGTCTTGATGGTGCGTGCAATGGCTTGAACGGCTTCGAAATCGCCTTGGCTGGCAATTGGGAAACCCGCCTCAATGACATCGACGCGCATATCTTCGAGCAATTTGGCGAGCTCGATCTTCTCGTCATGGGTCATGGACGCGCCGGGGGATTGCTCGCCATCGCGCATGGTGGTGTCAAAAATACGAATGGATTGGGTCATGATGTTGTATCGCCTGATTTGCTGAATTTTGAAGAGAGAGCCTTCTTTTGGCCCTTTACGGCGCTTTACCCCTGAGCGCCGTCACCCAACCTATTGGTCTAGCGACTCTTGCGCGCCCAAGGGCTGATAAGCAGCCCTGCCAGCTTCAGATTAAGTCGACCGGCATCCAATAGCAGGGACCCAGCCCGTTGGGCCAAATCATATTGCGCAGCCGCAATCTCCTGCCCAACCCGCAGGGTTGCAGCAAAATCTTGTGTGCTTATTCCCTTTGTTGGAAAAAATTTGCGCATAGTTATATTTTCTACCTCTTTGACAGCAAATTAATCCAAAATTTTAATTTAATCAAGGCCCTCTTGTGCTTGGCCCTTGCCTAGCATCGGCCGCACCACCAAAGCGAGCACCAGATAGATGATTGCGGCGGCGACAAAAAACCAAATCGCGCCTTGGTTTTCACCTTTCAGGACCTCGCCCACCCCATGCGCGCCAAAAGCAACGAGGCAGATTTTGGGCAGAATTCCAATTCCCGTTCCGCCAATGAACGATGTCAGTCTCACCTTGGCCGCTCCCAATGCCATGTTGCAGACAATGAAAGGGCCTGAGGGCACTAAGCGGATGATAAGGCTGGCTAGAAAGCCATTCTTGCCAATGAAGCGCAGCGCCCGGCCACCACGCCCGCCCAAAAGCTTAGACAGGGCCGCAGCGCCGCCTACCCGCCCCAGCATGAAACCCACTTGCGCCGAAAGCAGTGTTGCAATCCAGCTCAGCACAATCCCTTCAGATGGGCCGAACACGGCGACAGTTGCAGCGATTAACACGACTTGCGGTGCACCGATAAAGGCCAAGGTAATGAAGGTTCCCGTAACTGCCGCTGGGGCCCACCACGCATCGCGCATGCCACGTAGAAATTGTGCGATGCCGCCTTGGTCTAAATCCACGAACAACATGCCCGCAGTCAGCACGACGCCGGCGATTGAGAACAAAATGAACGCAACCCAAACCGCGCGGGCGGCGGTGGAGTCCATTTCGGTGAAAAAGCGATAAAAGCGGTCCAACCAGCCCGACATGGCTTTATCCCCGATCGCGCAGCAAGCGCCCTTGCTCTCGCTTCCACTCGCGCTCCTTGGTTGAATCGCGTTTGTCGTGATCCTTTTTGCCCTTGGCGAGCGCCAGCTCTAACTTCACCATCCCGCGCTCATTAAAATAGAGCTTTAGAGGCACGACTGTGCGCCCTTCGCGGTCAACGGCGGCGAACAATTTATTGATCTCCCGTTCGCGCAACAGTAATTTTCGCTTGCGCCTAGGCTCATGATTGAAGCGCGACGCCGGACCATATTCAGGCACATAGGAATTGATCAGCCAAACTTCGCCATGTTCGGGGCTCGCATAGCTTTCAGCAATATTGGCGCGGCCAAGGCGCAGACTTTTGACCTCGGTGCCGGTTAGGACCAAGCCCGCTTCATAGGTATCTTCAATATAATAATCAAAGCGCGCGCGCTTGTTTTCGGCGATCAGCTTGCGGGGTTGTTCTGGGCGCATGGCCTAATTGCCTCGTAACGCCCCGGCTGCGATCATGGCCGTTTGTACTGCAACGCGGGTCGCAGGAATGGGGGGCACCAAAGGCAGCCGTAAATCTTCAGCGCAAAGGCCCAAAGTTGCCATGGCGAATTTTGCCGGGCCTGGATTAGGCTCGAGGAATAAGGCCCGCTGCAGAGGATCCAGCCTCTGGTTCAAAGCACGCGCTTCTGCCAATTGGCCTGAAGCCAACAGGGCCTGCAAGTGCGCGCATTCCTTGGGCATGATGTTGGACAGCACAGATACGCAGCCCACTGCCCCATAGGCGGCAAACCCCAAAGCCAAATTATCATCACCTGCAAAGATCGAGAATGGCTTTGTAATGCGGGCCAGATGCAATGCCGTGCGTGAAGGATCACCCGCGCTGTCCTTTAAGGCCACAACATTGGGGTGCTTGGCAATTTCGGCCATCGTGTCGGGCAAAATGTCGACATTGGTGCGACCGGGGATATTATAGGCCATGATCGGCATATCCACGGCATTCCCCAACGCATTGAAGTGCGCAATCAGGCCTGCTTGGCTTGGCTTATTATAATAAGGGGCAACAATCAAAGCCCCATCTGCCCCCGCCTTTTTGGCTACTTGCATATGGCGGATCGCCGCTTGGGTATCGTTAGAGCCACAGCCTGCCAACACGGGCACGCGGCGATTTGCTGCCTCAATCGCCAAGTCGAACAAATGCCAATGCTCAGCATCGTCCACAGTCGCGCTCTCCCCTGTCGTCCCGACAGGAATGATTCCGTGTACGCCGTTTTCGATTTGGCGTTCGATTAAGGCCTGAAAAGACGCATCATCGACCTTGCCATCTTTGAAGGGCGTAATCAGGGCGGTATAAACGCCTTTAAAAACCGTCATGGGTCGAACTGGCCTAGCTGAAACGTGAGTGGATCGTGAGTGCCCTTCTCGACCGCAATTCATATGGATGCAAGACCCAAGGGCAGGCCAAATGGCGTGCATAGGGCTGTGCTTGCCCTGATTTTTTCACACATACGACTAGGTTCAGTGGGATTTGGTCGCTAGACACGCACGGTGATTCCAAAGATCAAAGCTTTCTGTTCCCTCTAATCGGCCCGCCGGTTGCAACGCGAAGACTGCCCTCCCCCACCCAGTGGTGATCCTCGCCGGAGTATTTTTGAAATGTCCGTGTTTGACACGCGTAAAGCCGCTTTTACCCTTTTTGTGACCGGCCTTTTGACCGCGAGCCCGCTTTTCTCTGGCATGGCATTGGCCCAAGAGACCACCTCGCCCTCACCAACTCCTGCGCCAGTTCCTAACTCGGTACCGGTGGATTTTACTGCGGCGCCTGTGCCAACAACCCCGATTGAGCTCCTAAGGACGTCGCTGCGGGCAGCTGAGCGCGGTGATTGGAGTTACGTCCGTGCCACCATGGCCACCACCAGTGACACCCGGATTCGCAATCTATTGTTATGGCGTCTAGCCACAGCCGATTCCAATCCAGCCAGCTTTGACGAATTGCGCCAAGCACTCGACCAACTGCCCTTTTACCCAAGCCGTCAGAACATACGGATCCGCGCCGAACAACGCCTCGCACTGACGACGCTTACCCCCCAAGCTAAGCGCGCCTTTTTGGAGCGCAAGGAGCAAGGCCTCGACCATGCCGGCCCAATTTCTGGCGAGGGAAAACTGGAACTCGCATCTGTCTTGTTTGCTTTGGGCGATCGTGAAACAGCCAAGCGCTATTTGGCAGATGGTTGGCGCAATCACCGCTTTGATCGTGCCAGCCAAGCGAATTTTCTTGCCCGCTTTGGCAGCGAATTGACCACCGAAGACCATGACGCGCGCGTAGACTTTTTGTTGTGGACAGACCGCATCACCCAGTCCAAGCCGCTTTGGCCACTGATGAGCGAGACTGGCCGCCTGAACGCCCAACGCCGGGTTGGCATTGAAGCTGGCGACACCGTGACCCTCACTGGTGTCAGCCTCGACGACCGAGGTATCCAGTATCAACGGGTGCGCAATTTACGTCAGGCGGGACGCCGGGCAGAGGCCCTCTTCCTCCTTACCCAAATCGACTCGCGTGGCCTCCCCGAGCCCGGTCAGGATCTGATCTGGACAGAGCGACGCAATCTTTTGAACGAAGCCATTGTCACCCGAGATTGGCAGTCGGCTTATCGCATCGCCTCCACGCATGGCTATCAGCGCGGCGAGCGCTTTGCAGATGGGGAATTCATTTCAGGCTGGGTGTCCTTGCGGTTCTTGAACCAACCCACTGTCGCGCTCGAGCATTTCAAGCGCTTGGAAAGTGGTGTTCGCACGCCAGTATCGCGGGCACGCGCTGCCTATTGGCTGGGCCGAACCGCAGAAGCGCTGAACCAACCCGACATTGCCCAAAGCCACTATCGCGCAGCGGCGGCCTTCCCAACCGTGTACTATGGGCAGTTGGCAGCTGTTAGGCTCGCTGAAACGCTCGGCCAAGTAGCTCAGTTAACTCTGCCGCCTGAAAAGAAAGCGACTCAAGAAGATCGCGACCGTCTGAACGCAAGATCGATGATGGCGATCATCAACCTGTTGTCTGATGCGGGGGGGAACCAATTCTTCCGCCAATTTGCCCTTGCCTTGGATGATGAATTGGATACCGAAGGCGAGCACCAAGCGCTTTCGGAATATGCGCGAGCCAAGGATGAACCGGCGCTGGCGGTGCGGGTTGCTAAGGCAGGTCTCAATCGCGGAATTCTAGCCACGGAAGCCGCCTATCCGCTGATGCCAATCCCTCGGATCGTCGGTTATGGCCAAATTGAAGATGCCTATACCTTGGCGATCACCCGACAAGAGAGTGAGTTCAACACCCGCGCTGTTTCCTCCGCCAATGCGCGTGGCCTGATGCAATTCTTGCCCGCGACAGCAGCCAGCCAAGCCCGGCGGATGGGTCTTGAGCATGACACCAGTTGGTTGATCAGCCGGCCAACCCACAATGTGACTTTGGGCTCTGCCCACCTTTATGATCTGGTCAATAATTTCTACGGCTCATACGTCATGGCAGCTGCGGCCTATAACGCGGGCCCAGGCCGCCCCCGTCAGTGGGTACAGACCTATGGCGAGTTTCGTGAAACCGATCTTGAGACCGCGATTGATTGGGTGGAGAAAATTCCCTTCTCTGAAACCCGCAATTATGTGCAGCGCGTGCTGGAGAATATCCAAGTCTATCGCGCGCGCTTGAATGGTGGCTCTGCCCCTATTGCCATCGCGGATGACTTGCGGCGCGGCAAACGGCCACCGGCGATCTTTAACGTGACCGTTGCACCGGGAGCCGATCAACCAGGCGGTCCACCGCCAGAACCGACCGCGCCAGCAGACGAACCGGCACCCGACCCCAAGCCTGCCCCCTAACGGCATTTACCCCGCTTGGCGATAAAGTAGGGTGCCATCGGGCCCTTGCTCAACTTCGGCTTGCCCACGAGCAATCAGGCAATTGAGGTGGGCAATCGCCTCCCCCGTTGCCATGCCGAGGACCTCGCCACCAATGGGGCGCTTAAACAAAGGTGAGAAGCAGTCGATCACTCGGCGCGGCGTTGCGAGCCAAGCTGCAAGCCGCGCCAACGCCGTTTCATGATTGTCGATCAAATCGTCCAAGCGCTTATGCAGCCCATAAAACGGTTCATTATGCGCAGGCAGGACCAAAACATCCTCGGCGATAACGCCTTTGAGTTTATGGCAGGAATTGATCCAGTCAGTCATCGGATCGCCATTGGGCTCTGTCGGGAAGACGGACACATTGGATGAAATGCGCGGTAACACCTGGTCGCCTGAAATCAGCACTTTGAGGTCGGGTTGATAAAGGCACACATGCTCTGGCGAGTGGCCGCAGCCTGTAACCACGTGCCAAGCCCTGCCGCCAATCTCAATGCGGTCGCCATCGGCCATACGTTCAAAAGAATCTGGCAGACGCGATACCGCTTTCCCAAAACCACCAAAGCGGATGCGATACGTATCGAGCGCATCCTCATCCCAGCCCGCCGCGCGATAGAAACGTACGCCGTCTTCAGGTGCCTCACGCCCTGTATCGGCAACCAAAGTGCGACAGGTCAAATATTCCAGCCGAGAAATCCACAAGGCCGCCCCGAATTTGCGCGTGATCCACCCTGCGAGGCCAATATGATCGGGATGCATGTGTGTGATCATCACCCGCTTGACGGGAAGGCCGTCCAGCACGGAGTTAAAAATCGTGCGCCAATGCAGACGGCTTTCTTCGGTCGCGACGCCTGTGTCCACAATCACCCATCCATCGCCATCGCGCAGGAGCCAGAGGTTAATCCATTTGAGGGCAAATGGCAGCGGCATACGGACCCAATAGACGCCATCCGCGACCTCTTTCACGGTCCCAACTTCTGGCGGTTCGCCACATGGATAGGTCAGGCCATTGGCTGAGGTGAGTTCAAGACCATCCATCGACATGAAGCAAAATCCTTATGGGGTATCTATCGCCCCGCTCCTGACAGGCTAGCCGCATGTGGGCACTGGGTGCAAGACCGCCTCGGCGCTGATCGCCTGTACTGTAATAACATAACATTCCCTCTTCGCTTTTGGGGCAATTGAGAGTATGCCGACATTGTGTCCATCCCCTTCCCCCATTACCGCCCAATCTCACTTGAGACTGGCATGCAGGATCTAGCGATATGAGCTTGATTTTAAATGATCTTGCAATTGGCTATCCCAATCATTTGGTGATGGCAGGCATTGGTGGCACGATCAGCGCAGGCAGTGCGGTTGCATTGATTGGTCAGAATGGCGCAGGCAAATCCACCTTGTTGCGGACGTTGGCTGGTGAGCAGAGCCCTGTCAGCGGCTCCTGTGTGTGGGACGCCCCTGTGAAGCGCCACCGCAGCATTGCTTGGCTTTCCCAAAGCCCCAGCCTTCGCCCCGATGCGCCTTTGACGGTGCGTGATTTGGCAGCGATGGGTTTGTGGGCGCGGCTTGGGTTGTTTGGCAAGCCATGCCGCCATGATCAAGACAGGATTGACCAAGCCCTTGACATGGTTGGTTTGAGCGATCTTGAAAACCAGCCAGTCAGCACCTTGTCTGGTGGGCAGTTACAACGCGCATTATTCGCCCGTTTGAGCGTTCAAGACTGTGGTCTGATTTTGCTGGATGAGCCGTTCTCGGCCGTCGATACGGCTTCGCAAACAAAATTATTAGAAGTCATCCAACACTGGGTCGGTGAAGGCCGCACCGTGATTGCGGCCATCCATGACCTTGATTGCGCGCGCCAGTTTCCGCTGTGGTGGGAGCTGTCGAAATTTGGTGCCATCCTGCGGCGCAGTGATGACAAGCCCCTAAGCAGCATGAGCCAACCCTTACGCGCTGTGAGCGGCGTCGCTCAATCGTCATAGGGTATATTGAGGGTTTAGGCGTGGTCGGAGTTTTTGCTCCCTTTTTTGATTATGAATTTATGACGCGTGCCGCCTTGGGCGGCGTGGCGCTCGCCCTTGCTGGCGCGCCCTTGGGTGTATTTCTTGTGATGCGCCGTATGAGCTTAGTTGGCGACGCGGTGGGCCACGCCGTTCTTCCAGGGGCTGCAGCGGCTGCCTTATTGAGTGGCGGGAGCACGTTATGGACAACATTGGGTGCCGCCTTGACGGGCACCATGGTCTTCATGACCGCAGGCCCTGCCAGTCGCGCGCTTCGGCTGCCAGAGGATGCAGGTTTTGCCGTTTTTTACCTCGCAGCTTTAGCTATTGGCGTGATGATCGCGAGCATGGGTGGCGGCGTGATCGATCTTGACAAGCTCCTTTTCGGGGCAGCCCTAGCCATCGACAACACCGCTTTAGCGCTAGCCTGTGTTGCAGCACTGGTGACCGCGATCGGCATGACCTTGGTCTATCGTCCGCTTCTCATCGATACGCTCGACCCACAATTCTTGCGCGCATCTGGTGGTGCCAAATGGGCGGGTCCTGTCGCACAATCCGTCTTCTTCGGCCTTTTGGCACTGACCACTGTGGCCTCGTTTCACGCCTTAGGGGCGTTGATGAGTATCGGGCTGACGATCTTACCGGCCATTGCTGCGCGCTTTTGGGCCAAGAGCGTGCCGCTGATGATCGTAAGCGCGGCGATTTTAGGCATGTTTGGGGTGCTGGCAGGCCTTCTGGTTTCCTTTCACCTCGCTGCCCCTGTTGGTGCCGCCATTGTCACCTGCTTGGTTGCGATGGTGCTTGCTTCAAGCCTTGTTGGGCCTAATCAATCCTTATTGACCCGCTCATTTGGTAAAGCCTCCCTTGTTAATCGCGCGTCGTAATCTTCTGACCCTTGCCGCCACGGGCCTTCTGGCCTGTGCCTGCAAGCCTGCTGCGCGCCCGCCGGTCGCAACAAGCGCACAAGCTAAGCCCAAGGTCTTGGCTACCATGTCGATCTTGGCAGACGTTGCTCGGCAGATCGGTGCCCCAGACCTTGAGATCAGCTCCTTAATTGGCCCCGATCAATCAGCCCATCACCGAGACCCCACCCCCTCCGAGTTGACAGGCTTTGGTGATATCAGCCTCCTTCTCCATGTTGGCTTCAAGTTGGAAGGCTGGATCGACCGCTTACCGGAAAGCACTGGTTATCTCGGACCTATCATTCAAGCCTCAGAAGGCATTGAGCCTATCCTGATTGGGGGCCGTATCCCAGATTCTCACACCTGGCAGAGCTTTGACGGCTTGCGCAGCTATGCCCAAACCATTGCCAAAGCCTACATAGGCCTCTGGCCAAATCTCGCGTCCAGTTTTGAAGCTCGACTAAAGACCTATCTGGCTGAGCTTCAAACCGCGCAAGACGAGGCAGTCGCTTTGCTTGCCCCCCTGCGCCAAGGCCGTCGCTTGATCATCGTACCCCACAACTCATTTCGGTATTTAGGTCGGGAGTTAGGGCTGGAATTTCGTGGCATCTCATCCCTTTCCACGGGCGCGCAGCCCTCTGCCAAAGCGCTGGCAGACCTGCTCGACGAGATAAAAAGCGCGGACGCAGCGGCCTACTTCATTGAAACCGAAGCGGATCAACGCCTAATGAGCCAAATTGCCGCGGAATGTGGTGCAAAGCTGGGTGGAAAACTCTACACAGACTCGCTCTCAAAACCCGACGGCCCGGCTGGAACGAGTGTGCGTATGTTAGCCTATAATGTGGCGACCATCGCAAAGTCACTCACGCCCTAGCGCTTCAAACCCGCTCAAAGTCCGGGGTCAAAGGTCGCGACGTCAAAGACGTGATCCATGCTATCGGCTGGGTTTTCACAACACGGTCCACCCACGGGGCGAGCTGGGATGCCTGCCACGGTGCAGCCGGCGGCTACTTCGTGCAACACGACAGAGCCAGAGGCGATACGAGCGCCCTCACCCACCTTGATATTGCCCAAAATCTTGGCC
>JBEIEG010000059.1:0-10700 GCA_040383035.1 Hyphomonadaceae bacterium
CATGTCATCCATTTCTAGGACAGAAGGTTTGTACTTTCCGACAAAGATACCAAGCCTTAAAGACGCGTTAGGCGCAAGCCTCTGCGCAGCTATGTTGTTAGGCTTAGCATCGTGCGCTTCCACCCCACAAACAGCCGTTCCGCCGCCACCACCGCCTAAGCCGGTGGTGCAAGAGCCGGTCAACCCCTATCTGATTAAAGCGGCCAATCCGTTGACACCTCCCCATATGGCTGGTCGTAAACTCGTTCGCGTCGCCCTTTTGGCACCGTTCAGCAGCGACAATCCGGCCATCCGCAACGAAGCCCAGACCTTGCAGAGTGCGGCTGAACTTGCGTTATTTGAGCATGGGGATGCGTCTATGCTCCTCATTCCAAAGGATTCTGGTGATACCCCAGAGTCTGCACGTGACGCGGCTGTCGATGCTATGCGCTCTGGTGCAGACTTTATTTTGGGCCCTTTATTTGCCAGCGGCGTGACGGCCATTGCCCCCTATGCGCGCGCCAATGATGTGCCCATGTTTTCCTTTTCGACCGATACGTCTGAGGCAGGCCGGGACATTTATGTTTTGACCTTCTTGCCCGAGGATGAAGCTCGTCAGATTGTCCGCTACGCGGCCGAGCAAGGCGTCAGAAGGCTGGTCGTTTTGGCCCCCGAAGGCCGATATGGTGACCGGGTAGCAGTGGCCGCGCGGGAAACGGCTGCTTCAGCCGGCCTCGAGTTCATGGGCGATGAGCGCTATGATCCAAGATCAACATCAATGACCTCCGCCTTAGAAGTCGCAAAGCGTGTTGCGGGCAGGGTCTCCGGCGGTAATGCCAGCCGGCAGACCGCTATTTTGATCCCAGAGCGTGGTGCCATGTTGCGCGCCATTGTTCAAACCTTAGGCCAGTCGGGCGCAAGCTCTCGTCAGGTTCGTTATTTGGGAACAGGTCTCTGGAACGATCCTGACATTTTAAACGACAGCCGAATGATGGGTGCTTGGTTTGTAACGCCAGATGTCGCAGCCCGCAGCGCCTTTGAGCAGCGCTTCAGCCAAGCCTATCAGCGTAAACCAACCCGCCTGGCCGGCATGGGCTATGATGCGACCGCCATGCTGGCCCGCATGACGCGGGAAGGCAGTAAATCGGGTGCCTCGGCCCGCGCCATCGAGGCCCAAGATGGCTTCATCGGTGTCGATGGACTGTTCCGGTTCAGAAGCCATGTGGTTGAGCGCGGGATGGCCGTGAATGAAGTCGTCGCCCGTGGCAGCAAAGTTGTGCAAGTCGCCCCAAAGACATTTCAAAAATAGGCGCGTCATTTAAGAGGTGAGCCATGGGAGACATTCGCGTACGGCCCTTAGAAGCCACCGATCGACCTGTTTGGGATGAGCTTTGGCACGGGTATTTGACTTTCTATAAGGTCAGCCAATTTGCCCCAGAAGTGACTGAAGCCACTTGGCAGCGCTTGTTGGATCCAGATGGACCCTTGCATGGCCTTGTCGCGGTTGATGGCGATGAAGTCTTGGGCCTCGTCCACTTCCTGTATCATCCATCCTCCTGGACGATTGGGCCCTATTGTTATTTGCAGGACTTGTTCACTTTCCCGGCTGCGCGCAAGCGCGGCGTGGGTGAGGCATTAATCGAAGCCGTGGCGGAGGCAGCACGCGCCCAAAATGCCGCCCGGGTCTATTGGCTGACGCATGAAACCAATGCGCCCGGTCGTAGTCTTTATGACCGCGTCGCCCGCCATGCTGGCTTTATCCATTACATCAAGGATTTGTAATCAGAGGCTTTGGATTTTGCGGCCAACCTTATTGGCATACATGGCCTCATCGGCCCGCGACAAAGCCCGTTCACCCGTATCGTCCGCATCAAACGTATAGGAGCCATAAGCGGCACCGACTTGTAGGCGATGACCCTGATAGGTGATTTCTGTCCGTGAAATTGCTTCGGCCAATTGCGCGCCTTTGCGGCGGGCATCTTCAGGGCCAGCCTTTGCCAGAATGACGGCAAACTCATCCCCGCCCACGCGGCCAACCAAGTCACTCTCGCGAATGTTAGCCGCTAGCGTATCCCCTACCGCCAGCAGGATCGCATCGCCAGCGGGGTGGCCAAAGCGGTCATTAATCTGCTTGAAGCCATCCAGATCGAAATAGATGAGGCTCGCTTGCACCTCATAACGTTGGGCAAAGCTAATCACGCGGTTCAATTCACGTTCAAAAGCGCGTCGGTTGAAAACCGGCACCAGAGTATCTCGGTCCGCCAATTCTTCCGAACGTCGCAACCGATCCACCAAGCGCGCACGATCTGATTTAAGACTTGCTACTTGATCGGCCAAATGCTTTAGCGCCCGACGGACATGCGGGGTCAATTCTTGGGGTGGAATGCCCAAAACCGCAGGTGCCTCGGGATTGGTGGCTGGAGAAACCGCTGCGGCACGCGGGGCAGGGCTAGGTTCCGCCACAGGGCTTCGCTTGGCAGCAGCGGCAGCCAGAGTTGCCCGTTCGAGCGCCGACTTCGGCTGCAAGGAAGGCGAGGTCGCTTTTGGCTTTCCATCAGAATGATGCTGTGCAAACGACACCGCCCAAAGCTCCTATCTTAACCGCCTCACACGGTCGCTAATTTCAGTCCAATTACCAGATATAGGCGCATCTTGTAAGGGCGCAAAATCTAAAAATCGGGCATCTAGGCTGTGCGCGCGAATGGTTAATAAGGTGTTTATACGCATGGAGTTCCGATCAGGCCTTCCCTTCCGGCCCCTTTGCGACTAGAAGCCCCGCTTTCTTGGGTGGTGACGGGCGTGCACGCTTTTGCAGGGTGCCCTCGTCTCAATTGTTGGAAAGCACAATCGATGGCCTCAAATCCGCAAATTGGCCCGCAAATTGGCCCGCAAATTGGATTGATCATGGGCTCCCGCTCGGATTGGGAAACCATGATTGAGGCGGCCAAGATTCTTGACCATTTAGACGTGCCTTATGAGGCCAAAGTGGTCTCTGCCCACCGCACACCTGACAAGATGAGCCTCTATGCGAAGGAAGCCAAAGGTCGTGGCCTAAAGGTGATTATTGCCGGTGCGGGCGGGGCAGCGCATTTGCCCGGCATGGTCGCCGCGATGACGACTTTGCCCGTGCTCGGTGTGCCTGTGCGCTCGGCTGCTTTGTCTGGCCAAGACAGCTTGTTGTCGATTGTGCAAATGCCAAAGGGCATTCCAGTCGGCACGCTCGCGATCGGTCCAGCTGGTGCCGCCAATGCTGCTTTGTTGGCAGCTTCTATCCTTGCTTTAAACGATGACGCTCTGTCCGCGCGCTTAACTGCGTGGCGCGAAGCCCAGACCGAAGCGGTTGGGGACGATCCGCGCGAATGACACCTGCATTTGATCGCCTTGCCGCCGGTTCGACCATTGGCATTTTAGGTGGCGGACAATTGGGCCGGATGTTGGCCGTGGCCGCCGCCGAATTGGGCTTTGACTGTGTCGTTTATGAGCCAGAGGCCGATTGCCCTGCTGGTCGCGTGGCTGCTCGATGCATTACCGCTGCTTGGGATGATCAAGAAGCCTTGGCCGCTTTTGCCGACTGCGTGGATGTCGTCACCTTTGAGTTTGAAAATGTGCCGGCCCCGTCGTTGGCCTTTCTGGAAAAGCGCGCCATTATTCGCCCCGGGCTAAAGTCGCTAGAATTGACGCAAGACCGTCTGGTCGAAAAGAAATTCATCCAAGGCCTGGGGCTTGAGACTGCGCCATTTGCAGCGTGCGATACGCTGGAGGATCTTGACGGTGCGGTTGCGGCCATTGGCTTGCCTGCTATCCTAAAGACCCGCACCTTGGGCTATGATGGGAAAGGTCAGTTCCGCTTAAGCCAGCCAAGCGATGCCGCAGAGGCTTGGGCCGCTCTGGGTGGTACGCCCGCTATTTTGGAAGGCTTTGTGCCGTTTGACCGCGAAGTTTCAGTCATTCTCGCGCGGGCTGTCGATGGTAGTTTTGCAGCCTATGATGTGACAGAAAACGTCCACCAAGGCGGCATACTTCGCACTTCCACGGTTCCGGCACAGGTCTCTGACGCCTTGGGCGATCAGGCCGTTGCGGCGGCCGCCCAAATTGCTGAAGCCTTGGACCATATTGGCGTGCTGGCGGTGGAGTTTTTCGTTGTTGGCGAGGGATTGGTGATCAATGAGATCGCCCCACGGGTCCATAATTCCGGCCATTGGACGCAAGACGGCTGTGCGGCAGATCAGTTCCAGCAGCATATTCGTGCTGTTGCCCACTGGCCCCTGGCCTCAACCAAACGCCACGCGCCACACGTGGTGATGACCAATCTGATCGGCAAAGATGTGGATGCTTGGGCGGACCTGGCTGGCCAGCCTGACACCTTCGTCCATCTGTACGGCAAGCGGGCCGTGCGCGATGGCCGCAAAATGGGCCATGTGATTAAGATCTAAGGCTTGGGTTGAGCGCCATAGCGTAAGCGGGTCAAAATGCCCAAGGGGTCAGGTATCTTATCGACCAATTGATTGACTTGGGCTTTCACCTTCTCAAACTGCATCACCCGACCAATTTGCTTGTCTAAGAAGGCCCAAGTCGCAGCGCTATCATCGCTCTCATCCTGCAGCCAATAGGCCAAGGTCGCTAGATGGACGCCTGAAAGAATGGTGCGCTTGGTATAATAATTGAAGTCGGTCGAAGGATCGCCCATTGCAACCCAAGCCCGGTCTGCAGCGCGCCAGCCAATCCGCACAGCATCGGGGGCATTATTGGGCACAGCCAGATAGATGGCGGCGCGGCGCAGGCTTTCCTTGTGGGTGGACAATGCTTCTAGCCGCACGCGCACGGCTAAGGTCGCCTTTGCGCGAATCTTTGTCCCCGGCTCACAATCTTCAATCGCACGTTCCATCGCGCGTTCGGCCCGCTCAAACCAAGCGTCTATCAAATCCACCGCGCCGCGCGGGGCCGCCAGCAAAGCTTCGCCTTCGCTGAGATTAGCCGCCTCACGTGCGCGCTCCAACGCATTGGGTAACCAGCCCGAGAAGCCCGCTTCATCCAAGGCAGCATCGAGATAGCGGTCGCGCAGAGCTTGGATCGGGTCGTGGCGGGAAGCTGGGTTTGTGAGGTCGGCGGAAACGGTCATAGGGGGTAAGATAGGTCATGCGCGGCCCGTGGTCCATCGCTGTTTTCGCAACTGACATGATCTGACATCATGAGGTGGACAATCGGGACTGATTTCTGTATGTCCCCCCCTCTACTTTCACTTGGCCAGTTTTCTGGTCGTTCGTCCAATTTATAGGGGGCTCCCCTGGTTCAGATCCTTGTGCGCGATAACAACGTCGATCAGGCGTTGAAAGCACTGAAAAAGAAGATGCAGCGCGAAGGCACCTTCCGCGAAATGAAGCGTCGTAATCATTTTGAAAAACCTTCTGAGAAGCGTGCTCGTGAAGATGCCGAGGCCGTGCGCCGTATGCGCAAGCTGCAGCGCAAGCGTGCGCAGCGCGAAGGCTTGGTTCTGAAGCGCTAAGGCCTTTTTGGCTTGAGTATTCATAAGCCGCCGCTGGGGTCTCCTAGCGGCGGCTTTTGTACTTGTTGGGGAAGGGGGGGACACGCGTGCACGATCAACCGAGCGCAGGCCGCTTTGAAGGCCGCACCCATTTCTTGCCCGTACGGATTTATTACGAAGATACCGACATGTCGGGTATCGTCTATCACGCCAATTATCTGCGCTATTTTGAGCGCGGGCGGTCAGACTTTCTCAGGCTAGCCGGGATCCACCATACACAATTGCTCGAGCGCGATCCGCCGTTGGCCTTTGCCATTACGGGGATAGACATCAAGTTCAAAAAGGCTGCCCGCATTGATGACTGCTTGGTCGTGCAAACCCATTATGATGCGATCAAGGGCGTGCGCCTTATCATTCAGCAGACGATCTTCCGCGGCGAAGAGGTGATTGCCACTGCTGCGGTGGAGGCCGTGACGATTGACCTGCAAGGTCGGCCGAAGCGGCCCTTTAAAGAACTTGAAGCCCAATTAGCGCCTTATTTGCTGCCCCTTTAGAGCGGCTTGCGCTTACGCCGCAAACGCAGGGCATTTTTGACGCGGTTCCAAACCTTATAGCGTTCCATCACTGGCAAGGGGTCAAGGTTCTCGAGGAATTGTTCGGCACAAGCGCGCCACGAGAAACCCTCCGCATACTTCCGCACTTGGGCGCGGTCTAAGCTCAAGCAGGCCTCGATGCTGGTAGTTAGATCATCGCCAATCACCCCAGCGTTAGAGCCCGGAATGATATCTTTTGGGCCCGGTGCCACAAAGGCTGCCACCGGGGTGCCTGTGGCCATGGCTTCGAGGATCACCAGGCCAAATGTATCCGTATAGCTTGGGAATACAAATACATCCGCATTGGCATAACAGGCAGCCAGTTCTTCACCGAATTTAGCGCCCAAGAATTTGGCTTCTGGAAAGCGGGTCTCAAGGTCAACGCGAGCCGGGCCATCACCGACCACCACTTTGGTGCCGTTGAGATTGCACGCCAAAAAGGCTTCCACATTCTTCTCAACCGCGACCCGTCCGACATACAGGAAGATCGGGCCTTCAATGCCGGCCAGCGGCCCGCGGTCTGCAACCCGCAGCCGTGGATTGAATTGGTCGGTGTCGACGCCGCGTGTCCAAAGTGCGAGATTTTTGAACCCGCGCGAGACCAACAGATCATGCATCGTGGGCGTCGCGACCATGACCCGACCTGCCATGTGGTGAAACCAGCGCACAAAAGCATAGCCCCAGCCGACCGGGATTGGGAAACGGGCAGAGACATATTCGGGATATTGTGTGTGATAGGATGTGGAAAAGGGAAAACGATGCTGAATACAAATGCGCCGCGCCGTCAGGCCCAAGGTGCCCTCAGTGGCAATATGCACAGCCTCGGGTTCAAAGTCTTCAAACCGCTCCTCAATATCATCCTTGGCAAACAGGGCCATCTTGATTTCGGGGTAAGTCGGCAGCGGAATGGTCTTATAGCCGTCATTCGGTGTGACCATCATCACCTCATGGCCCATCTCGCGTAATTCTTGCACGGTGCGCGAAAGCGTCCGCACCACTCCATTGACTTGTGGTTCCCACGCGTCTGTTACCAGCATGATGCGCATATAGAGGCCCTTGTTTTTTCCGTGGTGTCCTTACAGTGTGCCGCCACAAAAGGCCAATAAGGCCTGCACCACCTGTGCCTGAAGAAAGACCGTCATGCTGACCCAAACAGACATAGAAGCCATGGATGCCACCAAATATGGCGATGAAATTGCCATGGTGCAGGCGCTGATCGACCAAAGCCCCTTGCGCGGCGCGGTCCGCTCGCAAGCCCTGATGGATGCTCAAGCAATCGTGCGCAAAGCGCGCGAACGCGCCAAGCCTGTCGGTATGTTAGAAACTTTCTTGGAAGAATTCGGGCTAACCACGCCAGAAGGTCTTGCCCTCATGTGTTTGGCTGAGGCCTTGTTGCGGGTGCCGGATCAGGAGACGGCTGATCGTTTGATTGCAGAAAAAATCACCAGCGGTGACTGGGGCGGGCGGGCAGGCAAATCCGATAGCACTTTGGTCAATGCGTCGGTCTGGGGGTTGATGTTGACCGGCAAAGTCGTCGATGTAGGGGCCGAAGCGCGCAAAGACTTAGGCGCTTTCATGCACCGTCTGACCCGCAAAGCCGGTGAGCCTGTCATTCGCGCCGCTGTCGGCCAAGCCATGCGTATCATGGGCGAACAATTTGTGCTGGGCCGCACGATTGAAGCGGCTATCAAACGGGGCCAAGGCGCGATCCGCAAGCAGCAGGCCAGTCACTTCTCCTTTGATATGCTGGGTGAAGGCGCACGCACGCAAGAAGATGCCGCCCGCTATGCCAAGGCCTATGCCGAAGCCATTGAGGCGGTTGGCAAAACCTCTGGCGGTCTCGGGCCTGAGAAAGCCTCAGGCATTTCCGTCAAACTCAGCGCACTCTCCCCACGCTATGACGCCCGCCAGCGCCACCAAGTGCATGAGACGCTCTATCCAGTGGTCCTCAACCTCGCCCTGATCGCCAAGCGTTATGATATCGGCTTCTGCCTCGATGCTGAAGAAGCAGATCGCTTGGTCATTTCGCTAGAAATCCTAAATCGTCTCGCCCACGCGCCAGAGCTAGCAGGCTGGAATGGTCTCGGTCTCGCCGTTCAGGCCTATCAAAAGCGCGCGCCCAAAACGGTGGAGACGGTGATCGCGATTGCCCGTTCGTCAAGGCGGCGGATTATGACACGCTTAGTCAAAGGTGCCTATTGGGATGCGGAGATCAAGCGGGCGCAAATGGCGGGTCGCCCGGACTTCCCGGTCTTTACCACCAAGCCCGCGACAGATGTGTCCTACCTCGCCTGCGCTGACCTGATGTTGCGCGCGCCAGATGCGATCTACAGCCAGTTTGCCACCCATAATGCCCACACCTTGGCCGCTGTCCGCTGTTTGGCCCAAGCGGCAGGCCAAGAGGCGTATGAGTTCCAGCGCCTTCATGGCATGGGCGAGACCTTATATGCCACCGCACGCGATTTGTTTGGCGACATGAATGTGCGCGTCTATGCCCCCGTCGGCGCGCATGAAGACTTGCTTCCCTATCTGGTTCGTCGCCTGTTGGAGAATGGGGCCAATACCAGCTTTGTGCATGCCTTCTTGGATGAAGATGTGCCGGTGGAGCGCGTCGCAGGCGATCCGTTAACGGCCTTAGAAGCTGGCACACGGCGGCATCTAAAAGTGCCCGCGCCGCCTGCGCTTTATGGCGATGCACGGGCCAACTCCAAAGGCCTCGATCTGACGCTCGCCCCCGACGTCCTTGCGCTGGAGGAGGCCATCGCAGCCCAAGCTCAAAAGAGCGAAGGCCAAGGCTCTGTCGCGATAAACTCGCCCCAGAACTATAAGCTCATTGTCGGCCATGTCGAGGAAACAAGCCTTGAAGCGCTAGATGCCGCCTGTGAGATGGCGCACACGGCCCAATCTGCTTGGGACCGTTTGGGCGGCTATGCCCGAAGCTTGATCCTGTTGCGCGCTGCCGATCTGATGGAGGCTGACCGCGCTCGCTTGATAGCTTTGTGCTCGGCGGAGGCCGGTAAGACCTTGCAGGATTGTATCGATGAAGTCCGCGAAGCCGTGGATTTCTTGCGCTATTATGCCGTCCAAGCCGCCCAAGAGTTTCAAACACCGCTTGAGCTTCCGAGCCCGGCAGGCGAGACCAATGTGCTGTCCCTGCATGGGCGTGGCGTATTTGGCTGCATCAGCCCGTGGAACTTCCCGCTGGCAATTTTCATAGGCCAGGTCGCTGCCGCTTTGGCGGCAGGCAATTCAGTTGTTGCCAAACCCGCTGAGCAGACCCCACTCATTGCTCAAGCCGCTTGCGAGATCCTCTATCAAGCCGGCGTCCCGAAAGACGTGCTGCACCTGGTTTTGGGCGATGGCCGAACAGGCGCGCATTTGGTCAGCAATCGGAAGATTGCTGGCATTGCCTTCACGGGCTCCACCAGCGTCGCGCGCCTCATCGCCCGCTCTTTGGCGCACAAGGACGGGCCGATTGTGCCGCTGATCGCTGAGACAGGGGGCCTCAACGCCATGTTTGTCGACACCACGGCTTTGAAAGAGCAAGTGGTGGATGATGTCATCATCTCAGCCTTTGGCTCAGCGGGTCAGCGTTGTTCGGCCCTGCGCCTGTTGTTCCTGCCGCATGAAACGGCTGATGCCGTCTTGGATTGCCTAATGGGTGCGATGGATGAATTGGTGCTGGGCGATCCCGCTCACCTTTCAACCGACGTCGGCCCCGTGATCGATGGCGATGCGCGCGCAATCTTAGAGGCGCATGAAGCCCGCATGGCACAAGAGGCCAAGATTTTGAAGAAGATCGATCCGGGCGCGCTGGCAGAGCAGGGGTATTTCTATGGCCCTTGCCTGGTTGAGATCGATAGCCTCGACGTCTTGGAAACCGAGGTTTTCGGCCCGATCCTGCATGTGATCCGCTATCACCCCGAAGCGATTGAAAGCGTTGGTGCGGCCTTGGCGTACAAGGGCTATGGCCTCACGCTTGGCTGCCACACAAGGCTCGATAGCTTTGTTGAAGAGGTTGAGGCAGCTGTTCCTGCCGGCAATTATTACGTCAACCGTACGATGACGGGCGCTGTGGTCGGCGTTCAACCCTTTGGCGGCGAAGGCCTATCGGGCACCGGCCCAAAGGCGGGCGGACCCCATTATCTGCACCGCTTCGCCACCGAGCGCACCAAAACCATCAACCGTGCCGCACAAGGCGGCGACCCGCGCCTGTTTAACTTGTAGGGCTATTTCATCAGGCACAGATAAAAATCTATCCCCCTCTCATGAAGCGTCGCATAACCTAGTCCCATCTCCGACGAGAGGGCGTTGTTGCTGCAGCGGCGACACCGGTTGGGGATGAAAGAAACTGTTCACTCAGAACGCCTTTGCCGCAGGCTGCGCCTACGCAAAGGCGGTTTTCCAGCGTGCGCAAGAAGAATTGTCGGGCGGCTCTAATGCGAGCAAAGCGAAGCTTAGAGCTGTTCCAAGTCAAGAGAATGGGTCATGCGCCAGCGCGCAGGTTAGCTCAAAAACGCTACCAAGGCGTCCCGAAATGCGGGCTCTGCCACTGCGCTCAAATGATTGCCGGGCACCAGCTGACAGGTGGCATTACCGAGTGCAGCAGCCAAGGCCATTGGGTCGCCATTGTCGCGGTCCTGATC
>JBEIEG010000060.1:0-10668 GCA_040383035.1 Hyphomonadaceae bacterium
ACCCAGATTCGCGCGCAATTGGGCCGTTTGGTGCCAGTTAAGCGTGTCATCGATTTTTATGGAGACAGCGATGCCGTCGCGCGCGAGTTGGCGCTGATCAAAGTGTCGGGCACGGGCGATGTACGGGTCGAGGCCATGCGCTTAGCCGATGCGTTTAAATGCCGGATCATGGATGCTGGCTTGGACCATTTTACCTTTGAACTAACAGGTTCCTCCAAAAAACTGGATGATTTCATTGATTTAATGAGACCACTTGGTCTGGTTGAGGTCTCGCGCACTGGGGTGGCCACCATCCGTCGCGGCAAGGATGTTATCTAGGCGACACATGCCGTCGGCCAGTTTGGTTCGCAAATCGGCCTTGTTTTGGCCCAAAGTTCAGGTTTGGATGGATGGATGAAAAGCTCTTTTCGATATTTGATAATGCTGGCCATTGCGGCGGTTTTGGGCTTGACCATCTATTTGGTTGGCAAAGCAGAACCCGAACAAAAGGCTTTGTTTCTGGGCGTTGATGGCGATCCACGCATGCGCCTGTGCGACAGCCCTGTGAATGGCGAGTTGGCCGACCCGGCGGTTTTGAAGGCCATGGGCATCGATACGCCCTTTGCCAAAGCGGCTGGGGATAAGGCTGCCTATCGTCTATCTGTCTTGCGTCCGGCAGGTCAGGAAAGCATCAGCATCACTTTTTCTACGCCAGAAGCTGAGCCCGGGCGTTACACCATGGTGCGGTGGGACGGCAAAGCCGTCAGTCGCGCCAGTGGGAGTTTAGACGTGACGGATGCCGCCACCCTCGTTTATGCCTTTGAAGACGCCAAAATCTGGGGCGAGCTTAAGCGCACCATCGAAACGCTTGCCCGCGCGGGCCAAGCTACTGCTGTGATCGAAGTGCGTGCGCCCAATCGGGAGCGCTGCATCTCCACCCGCTATGACGACGAACGTGTCCGTCCGCTTTTGGCTATATTTGCCAAGAAACTTGGCCTGCAACCAGGTGCCTTGCCGATAGGCGGGCTGGTCTCGCCTGAGGCTAGCTTTGTGCCAGTTGCGCCCAACAAAGCGAATTAGCGGAGGGGACCTATGAGACGTTTAGCTGCTGTCTTGATGGGATCCTTCGTCCTTGTGTATGTCTTGCCATCGACGAGCGCGCTGGCGCAGTCCACTACAGAGCCGACCACGCAGGCTAGTGCCCCGGCTCAAGCAAAACGGCCCGCGAAAGCAGAATGGATCTCGGCGACTGCGCCAGTAGACAAGCCCATAATTGCCCCCGAGACAGATGCGTCGACCCAGCCAACGCCACCGTCGGAGCTACCTGCAGCTGAAACTCCTACACCGGACGGTCTGCGCGCGGCGCAAGCGATTTCCAGCGATCCTGCGCCCAAAGTGCCAGACGAGAGTGAGGAATTGTTAGCCATTGATCGGGCATTTGCCGAGAGCTTGATCGCCAATGGACCTCTGAAATCCTATGGAGCCCTGATGTCGAGTGAAGGGGTTTTGCACGATGCCTCAGGTTCGTCGCCTGCAGGTGCTGCAGGGGCCCAGGCCCGCTTTAGCACCTTCCCAGATGATGTAACCTTGGACCGTAGCCCGGAGAGCGCCATGGCCGCGGGTGGCTCTGGCTCGTCTTGGGGGCGCTATGTGATCCGGCGCGGTGACACTCAGCTCAGCCTTGGGCGCTATGTCACAGTGTGGCGGCGCGAAGCCGGTGGGTGGTTGATTGTAACAGAGCTTGCCGCAGGGCGTGCTGGTCCTCAAGCTGCCCCTGCTGCTGGGCCATTACCGCGCAGGCCACCCAGTGCGGCGACCCGTCCACCCGCGACCACGGCCCCGAACTGAGGGTTTTGCTGAGATCGAGCACCCTCAAGCTGATGGCTTTGATTGACCTGAACGCAAAAAAACGCTCTTAACCCGGGGCAAATTCAACTTAGTCTGCACATTTGTGCCGCTACAATTTCAATCTGGAGAGAAAAAATGCGCGTGTTCTATGACGCTGACTGTGACCTTGGCCTGATCAAGGACAAGATTGTCGCGGTGGTTGGCTATGGCAGCCAAGGCCACGCCCATGCGTTGAACATGAAGGATTCTGGCGTGAAGAACGTCTGGGTCGCTTTGAAGGCAGGTTCAGCTTCGGCAGCCAAGGCAGAAGATGCTGGCCTGAAAGTCGTTAGCGTCGCAGAAGCTGCTCAGAAGGCCGACGCCTTGATGATCGTGACGCCGGATGAAATCCAGCCAGAGCTTTATGCAACTGAAATCGCGCCATATATCAAGCCGGGTCAAACCCTGATGTTTGCCCACGGTTTCTCGGTCCACTTTGGTCTGATCCAGCCGCCTAAGGGCGTGGACGTGGTGATGGTTGCGCCAAAGGGCCCTGGCCACACCGTGCGCAGCGAATATCAAAAAGGTGGCGGCGTACCGTGCCTCGTGGCTGTGCAGCACAATGAAAGCGGCAAAGCGCTTGATTTTGCGTTGGCTTATGCTTCCGCTGTAGGCGGTGGTCGCTCGGGCATCATTGAAACCAATTTCCGCGAAGAGTGCGAAACTGATTTGTTCGGCGAGCAGGCCGTTCTATGCGGTGGTTTGGTTGAATTGATCCGCGCAGGCTTTGAAACCTTGGTTGAGGCAGGTTATGCGCCTGAGATGGCTTATTTTGAGTGCTTGCACGAAGTGAAGCTGATCGTGGATTTGATCTATGAAGGCGGCATCGCCAACATGAATTACTCGATCTCCAACACCGCCGAATATGGCGAATATGTAACCGGCCCTCGTATCATCACGCCAGAAACCAAGTCGGAAATGAAGCGCGTGCTGGAGCACATCCAGAACGGCGGCTTTGCCCGCGACTGGATGCTGGAAAATAAAGCCGGCGCACCCTTCTTTAAGGCCACCCGTCGCTTGGGCGATGAGCATCAGATCGAAGCCGTTGGCGCACAGCTGCGCGGCATGATGCCCTGGATCGGCAAGAACAAAATGGTCGACAAAGCCCGTAACTAGGGCCTTGCCGATCCAAAATTTTTGAATAACACGCCGGTCGCTGATAGCGACCGGTGGGATCGGCAAGAACAAAATGGTCGACAAAGCCCGTAACTAGGGCGGACAGTCTTTTCCGATGTGCTCCCCTGCTTGCGGGGGAGCTGTCAGCGTAGCTGACTGAGGGGGGATTTGCCCCCTCCACCCTGCTGCGCAGGGTCCCCCACCCCCGTGAAACGGGGGAGGACAATCATTGTCGATATGCGGCCCAGTTTGCAGGGGAAATTAGCTTCCACTTAGAAAATCGAATAGCCGCCGTCGATCACCAGCGTATCACCGGAGTGATAGGCCGAAGCTTGGCTGGCGAGATATACGGCAATGCCACCGAAATCATCCGGTGTGCCCCAGCGGCGGGCAGGGACGCGGGGGATGACTTTCTCGGCAAAGGCGGGGGAGTTCTGCGCCATTTCGGTCATATCGGTGGCGATCCAGCCGGGCAGGATCGCATTGGCGCGCACACCATAGCGCGCATGCTCAACCGCAATCGATTTGATCATGGAAATGACCCCGCCTTTGGTTGCGGCATAGGCCTCGTTTCGGGCAGCACCTTCGATGGCAGCCAGAGAAGCGACCCCTACCAATGACCCACCGGGGTCGCCGGCTTTGGCGCGTTCCACCATATGGCGGCACGCCTCACGCAGTGTGAAGAACACACCGTCGAGATTGACCGCTAAGGTCTTTCGATACGTTTCGGTGCTCATGTCTACAAAGCTCGGCGCACCATAGCCGACGCCGGCATTGGCAAAGACAGTGTCGATGCGGCCCATTTGCGCCACGGTGTCGGCCATGGCGGCAACGACTTGATCTTCGTGCGCCACATCGACTTCCCACGCCTTCGCCTTGACACCGTGGGCCGACAGTTTTGCGATTGCTTCTTGGTTGGCGGCGGCTTTGCGCCCCCAAATGGCGATATCGGCCCCGCAGGCGGCTAGGGCTTCTGCCATCCCTAGACCAATGCCGCGATTGCCGCCTGTGACCAAAGCGACGTGTCCAGCTAGATTGAATGGGTGATAGGCCATGTTGTTTCCCCGAGTCTTATTGAATTGATGTATGGAATACACTAGCAAGCGCCCATCCGTGCGCAAGTGTTGATTGGTTTGTGCTTAAGGCGCGGACTCGCTATGGAACACGCCTATGTCAATTTCAGATTCGTCGCCAACTCCTCTTGTTCGTTCGACCCGTGACGGATCCGCGCGCATCAGCGTGGTTGTTCCCTGCTATAATGAGGAAGCTGTCATTGGCCTGTCTCATGCGCGGCTGAAAGCAGTTCTCGACTCCTTGGTCAGTTCAGAAGGCATGGATTATGAAATCATCTATGTCGATGATGGCAGCCGGGATCTGACGGGAACAAAATTGTCCGAGCTGGCGGCGAGTGATCGACGGGTGCGAGTTGTCATGTTATCGCGCAATTTTGGTCATCAGCCCGCGGTAACGGCGGGTCTCGACATTGCCAATGGCGATTGTGTGGTCATCATTGACGCAGACCTGCAAGACCCGCCCGAGTTGATTGCCGACATGGTGAAGCTGTGGCGCGACGGCAATGACGTGGTTTATGGTCAACGCACAGACCGCGAAGGTGAAAGCGCCTTTAAGCTCGCTACGGCGCGGGTCTTCTATCGTGGCCTGAATTCCTTGTCAGATGTGGATATCCCGCTTGATGTGGGCGACTTCCGTCTGATTGATCGCCAGGTGGTTGATGCCATTGGCTCGATGAAAGAACGCGATCGATTCTTGCGCGGCATGATCAGTTGGGTAGGCTTTCGCCAAACAGCTTTGCCTTATCGCCGTGCTGCGCGCGCAGCAGGGGAGAGCAAGTATCCTTTGCGCAAGATGGTTCTGTTTGCCCTTGATGGCATGTTGTCGTTTTCGCTCGCCCCGTTACGTTTTGTCATTACGCTCGGCTTGGCCATATTTGTTCTGTCCAATGTCGGCATTGTTTATGCCATTTTGAACCGGTTGCTCACCGATCAATGGGTCAGCGGTTGGACCATGTTGTTCATCGCCGTCATGTTTATGGGTGGGGTCCAATTGATGGTTTTGGGCATGATCGGTGAATATGTAGGCCGTATCTATATGGCTTCCAAAGAACGACCGCTCTATCTCGTCAAGCAATTCATTGGCTTCCATGACCGGGGCTGAATTTCGTGCAAAAGCGATCTTGGGATTACGCTATGCCTTGGCCGGTGGGCTGACCTCTCTCGTGTATATCATTGTCTATAATTTGATGGTTTATCTGGGATTGGTACGCTTTTTCTCGTCCAATCTCGCTTATGGCGCAGCCCTTTTGTTCCAGTATTCTGCGCATGGTAAGTTCACCTTTGGCCATCGCGAGACAAAGCCTGGCACCTTGTGGCGCTATTTGGTTGCCGTAGGGGTTGGCTTTTTGATCGCGGCCCTCATCAGCCAAGCCAATACCAAACTCTATGATCTGCCCGATTTAGTGGTGTCGGCTATTGTGATGGTAATTGTCGCCGGTACGAATTTCCTCTTCTTTAATTTCTGGGTCTATGCAGACCAGACCTCCAAGCCCCACCCAGGTGATCATGGCAAAAGTTGAGCGTCTTTCTACCTTTTATCTTTTTGCCGGGGCAGCAGTTGTTGTGTTGGGCTTGGTTCTGGCCCTCGTCGTATTGCCGGTGCCAGATATTTTGTGGCGTCTTCACATTGCCGACGGTCTGTTGGCCGGCAAACACATGTATCGCGATGTATTAGAGGTGAATCCACCCCTTTGGTTTTGGGCTGCACTACCTGCAGCTTGGCTGGCTCAGAACTCGCCGATTTTGCCGTACCATGCACTCATTGCGATGAATGTAGCTGGGATTGTTTCAGCGACCTTCATCGTGTTTCATCTCGCGAAAAAGACACTGGAACCGTCTGCGGCCGCAGCTGCCGCTTTTGCATTTCTTTTTGCCTTAAGCTTGGTCAGCGTGGGAGACCTTGGCCAGCGCGAGCAGTCCTTGTTGATGGCCTGCGGCATGTGGATCGCCTTGCTGTGCGCCCGCTTGGATGGCGCAAAGGTTGCGCTACCTATGGCCACCTTGGTGGGCATAATGAGTGCTTATGGCTTTGCTCTCAAACATTATTTTGTCCTCTTGCCGATCGTCTTGGAAGCGTGGCTGCTATGGCGGCAAAAGCGGGCTTGGAGGCCATTTCGGCCTGAAAACATAACGTTGGCAGTTTGCGCAATTGCCTATGGCCTCGCTGTTTGGAAATTCACGCCGGATTTTCTCACGCGCATGTTGGACCTGGTCCAAACGACTTATTTTGCTTTTGGACCTTGGAATGGTTTCTCATCACTGGAGCGAAAGGTTCACTTGGCGACGCAATGCCTGTTTGTCTTTGTCCCCATGGCCCTCATGGTTATGACTAAAGAACGCAGGCCATTTTTTGTCGCGATTGGGATTGCCATCGTCGTGTGTCTCGCCATCGTACTGTTTCAGCAAAAGGGCTGGCGCTATCATTTTGTTGCCGCCCATGGCCTGTCTGCCATGCTATCCATCATGATCCTCCATCAACTTCTTTTCAAACAAGAAACGGGGACAAAGGTGGTGTTGCCGATTGTGGCGGCGCTGACTTTGATTTGGAGCGTTGTCGCCTTGCCAGCCATTGACTCTGTCAGATCGCGAGGCGAGGTGGTTGAACCGCTCATAAAGTCGATTGTCGCCAAAGAGCCCGATGATAGCCGGATATTCATCCTCTCAATCGGGCCAGACTATGCGTTTTATCCACTTGCCCAAGCTGGCCGCACGTATTGGTCACGGTATTATTCGATGTGGATGGTGCCGGGACTTTTGACACTGAACCAAAACCCCAGGCTGGAAGCTGTCCGCAAGGTTGAAAAAGAGCGTGTAAGAGCGGAATTTATTGAAGATATTCAATGCAGTCGACCAAACCTAATCATAGGAGAGGTCGGTTACGTTAGAACGCCAAATCCGATTCGATTTGATTCGATTTCCTATCTAACCGAAGATCCAGCCTTCAAGGCTTGGTTTGAAACTCATTATCGTGTCGAGCGTAACATTGGTCGTTACCCAATCCGGCGCTTAAATCGCGAAGCACCACCACCAGAAATGTGTGATCCAGCGCCTAAGCGGCCTTAACGATCACGACTAACGACACCCCCAAGGGCAGGGGCAGGCGGCCAATCAGGTGACGCTCAAAAGCAAAAATCGTCTCAAGCAGCTTATTGAGCCAGTTTGATGGCATACCTGTATCAACTGCTTTGCTGCCGGTAAGATTTTTGAGCCACCGAACCCCGGCAATCATGGGAAATAACAAGGTGTTGAAATAGCTCATCATCTCGACTTTTAGGCCAGCAGATTCAATAGCGGCACGAAGCGTCTGGGCCGTATAGCGCCGTTTATGATGATGCTCCTCGTCATGCGGGCTCCATAGGGACGGCATAGCAGGCACTGTCAAAAGAAAGCTGGCGTCTGGCTTTAGTTTTTTGGCCACAGCCTTAAGCGCAGCCACATCATCGTCGACATGCTCTAGCACATCCAACATGACAGCAAGGTCCAGGCTGTTCTCCACCAGCGGCAAGCCATCTGGTAATCGGCCTTCCAGCACTGTCGCATCTGCACGTGTGGCTGCATATGCGCGCGCATCGGCATCTGGCTCGACAGCTGTCACTTGGCCAAAACGCGTTAGGACGGGCAGGTTGGAGCCAGTGCCGCAGCCAATTTCAGCAATCACCAAATTGGGGCGCTTGGCAATATGTTGGGTAATCATTTCGGCCACAATGCGCCGACGGGCGCGGTACCACCAATGATTTTCGTCAATGGCTGCCATTTCAGTATAGGCGGAACGTTCCATGCACGCGGGCTCCCTGCCACCCAAATCAAGGATGGTCTTAAGTGTGCTCCCTTAGCAAAGCACTATGTGAGAGTGGATTAACAAGTCAGTTCTAGCTGCAATTTTATGCACCACCTGCCAAGGCAGCACAATTTTGCTCATAAAAAGGGCTGGTTTAGCCAAGTTACGCAGTTGTCGCTGTTCTAGCTTGGCATGGGAACTGCTACAGCGCGCCCTCAAATCCGACAACCTTCTCAGAATGAAACCAGTTACAGCTCGGTCGCCCATGACACTTACCTCGTCTCTCTTGTCCGGCTCTCGGTCGGCCACTTGGTCTCAAACGACCACGACGGCTTTGTTCAGTCTGGCTCTGGCCGGGATTCTGATTGCTGGGCTGTGGGCGATGCTGCAGCTGACCCCGACTGGCGATATCGTCTGGCGCTTGTATGTCGCGGAACAAGTCGCGCAAGGCAAAGTCATTTATCAAGATGTGATTGAGACCAATCCACCTTTGTGGTTCTGGGCGGCATTGCCATGGCATTATCTCGGCCAGATGCTGGGGGTTACACCTTATCAAGTCTTGGCTGTCGGCGTTACAGGGTTGGCAATGGCGGCGTTGTGGGCGTTCAACAGCCTGACGCGCGACTTGATTTCGCTTGGCCAACGTCAGGTCATTCTGCTCGCTATGGCCATATCCTATCTAATCTTGCCTTTGGGTGAGACGGGGCAGCGGGAGCATGCGTTCTTTGTCGCTTCTGTCCTTTGGACAACGTTGGCGGTTGCCCGAATGGAAGGCAAGCCGATTTCCTCCGCGGCCCTTTTGATTACGCTGGCATTCTCCGCTTATGGCTTTGCACTCAAGCACGTTTTTGTCTTGGTTCCATTGTTGATTGAAGGGTGCATGATGGCGCGACTGCGCCGCGCCTATCGGCCAATTCGGTTTGAAACCTTGGGCCTTGGTGCCGCGGCAGTGCTTTACACCGTCGCATTAGTACTATTTGCGCAAGACTTCTTTTCGCGCATCGTGCCCATGGTAATGGTGGCTTATTCTAACTTTGGACCCGTCATGCAGCTTGCACCCAGCAAGCGCTTGGGCTTCATTTTAGGCACGACTAGCTTTGCGATTGTGCCCTTTGTTATGGCGCTACTGGCTTGGGATAAGCGTTCACTCACGCTAGGCCTCTTGGTCACTCTAACGGCCATGCTGTTGGCAATATGGCTGCAGATGAAGGGCTGGCGCTATCATATGCTGGCAGCACAAGGCCTATCCCTAATGCTGGTGGTAAGCATTGGTGCCAAAATGGTGGCGGAGCGTCGGTGGGCGGTGGCAGTCCTTGCGGCTGTTGGTCTAGCCATCCTGTCCCATCAAGCCATCTATAAGCCAATCAACCGCGTGCTTTTGACAAAGGGTCAACCGGTCTTCCCGACCTTGCGTAAGTTTGTAAAGAATGAACCGCAGGATAGCCGGATCGCCATCCTGTCCATTTCGCCTGAGCACGCCTTCTATATCGTGCGGATCCTCGAACGGCCCATCATTTCACGCCATTATGGCATGTGGATGTTGGTCGGTCTGGAAGCTCCCCAAATGGACCCGAAGAAAGAAGCCTTCCGCAAGATTGAGCTTGACCGGGTGCGGCGCGAATATGTCGCCGACTTGACCTGTCGTCCGCCTGATGTCGTGATCGAGGAATATGGTCGCGTCTTTGCCAATCGATTAGTCAGCTTCAATACCTTGACTTATCTTCGCGAAGATCCTGACTTCGATGCTTGGTTTGGCAAGCATTACCGCTTTGACAAGCCTTTGGGCTACCGCCAATTCGCCTGGCGTTTGAAGGGCAAGCGGCCGAAGGATCAATTGTGCGAGCGTAATCCTTAATTCGAGCCCTGTGCCGCGCGCCAGAGGCGATGGCCTGCGTGAATGATCCGGGTGGTTTCATCCCATAAATCATGGCTTTCGAGCTTATCAAGTGCCACGAAGCGCGCCTCGCTGGCGTCATCGCCCGCAATGACTGCCCCCGATTGATAGCGGGCGACATAGTCGATCAGCACATAATGGCGTGTAACATCGCCCGTGCTGCGGCTGGTGAAAATACCGTCTACCACGTCGATCAGGCCAAGTATTTCGGCCGTGACGCCAGTTTCTTCCGCCAATTCTCGCAAGGCTGCGTCAATTGCCTTTTCGCCCCATTCCAGCTTGCCACCGGGAATAGACCAATCCCCTTGCCGAGGAGGCGTGCCACGACGGATCAACAGGACGTGGCCATCGTCGTTAAAACAGACGATACCAACCGCAGGGACGGGGACAGGCTTGGCTTCCAGGGTCATGGCTTTGTGCTAGCATGGAAGCCATGTGTGGACGATATGCCGTAACATTGCCGGTAGATGCGATGGCGACCCTGTTCGGGTCGGCTGACAGGCCAAATCTGGCCCCGCGCTGGAACGTGGCCCCAACCCAGCTTGCCCCGATGGTTGCGATTGGCAAAGCAGGCGATACCCGTATCTTGCAAGCGCGCTGGGGGCTGCGGCCGGCTTGGATGGTCAAGGACCCGCCGACAGGGCCTTTGTTCAATGCTCGTGGGGAGACGGTGGCCGATAAGCCTGCATTTCGTGCCGCCTTTGCTCGCAAGCGCTGCTTGGTCCCCGCAGATGGCTTTTATGAGTGGAATCGCGACGTCAAGTTGCGCACGCCTTACTTCATAGCCCGTCCAGACGGCAAGCCGGTCGCCTTTGCGGGCCTATGGGAGGCAGCTAAAGACGAGGAAGGTGGACTTCTCTTGTCCATGAGCATTGTCACTACGGCTGCAACAGATGATTTTCGAAATCTTCATGACCGTTTTCCCGTTGTGATCGAGCCAA
>JBEIEG010000061.1:0-10657 GCA_040383035.1 Hyphomonadaceae bacterium
CGGTGCAGAACCCCCTGCATTGGTTGGCACATAAATTCTGTCGAGGTCCGCCAATACATTGCGTCCGGCAGTGGGCAGTCGCACTACGACCGGGAAATCATCGCCGCGATCATCGCGGAATGTACCTGCCGTCTCGCCGGCGATTGCAAGCCTTGCCACCCGGCGTTCAAGCCCCGCTGGAATGCCCAACAGGGCTGCTTCTTGGCCGTCAACGCCTAGGTCCACATCGAGGCGATCAAGGCGCAGCGGGTTGACGACATCTCGGACACCGGGCGTTGATTCCATCAGGTTCATGACTTGGCGGGAGATCTTTTGAAGCTCATTAATGTCCTCGCCAAAGATCCGCACAGCAATCGGAGCTTCGACAGGTGGACCATTGACGAAGACTTCGACCGTGAAGCGGGCCCCGGGATAGCCGGTCAAGTCCTTTCGTAAGGTCTCGATCCACCTCTCACTTTCCTTGCCCTTCCAATGTTCTTTCTGGACAAAGATTTCGGCGTAATTGGTGGCGGTCTCGCGCTGGAAAATATTGTAGAAGATTTGCGGGTTTCCCCGCCCAAGGTTCGACATGTACCAATCCACCTCGCCGCTCTTCTTGCGGGTGTCTAAGCGGGATTCAACAAAGTTCATCGCTTTCTGCGTAGTTGCTAATGAGCTTCCTTCGGGCGTCTCAATCCGTACCAAGAATTGGGGAATGCCAGCAGGGGGAAACAAGCTTTGTCCAATTGCACCAATGATGGGCACAAAGGTGAAGCATATTGCAAAGATGATCCCTAAAGCTGCCCAAGGCTTTGCCAAAGCCTGATGCAGAATGGGTGTATAGAATTCATGGATCCCGGTATTGATCCTTTGCAACAAGGGGTTGCCCTCGGGGTCCTCATGCTTATTCAACATGCGGCTGGCCAGAAATGGGATGACCGTCAAGGATACAAAGAGCGAGGCCGCAATCGTCAAGAGGACGGTGACGGGCAATGACTTGATAAACTGGCCGGACCCTTCGGGCAGGAATAGCAAGGGTAGGAAGGCGAGCATCAAAGTTGCGGTACAGCCTAAAACGGCGACTGCAATTTGGCCGGTGCCATTGATCGCGGCCGAGACACGGTCTTCGCCTTCTCGAATGCGACGAGCGATATTTTCGGTGACGACAATGGAGTCGTCCACCAATAGCCCGAGTGAGAGCACAAAACCTGCGATTGATAATTGGTTCAGCGTAAAGCCAGCATTCTGCAACCAGAATATCCCAATCAGAAGCGACATCGGGATGGACAGCATCACGACAAAGCCTGCCCGAATGCCAAGCGGCAATAAGGTAATCAAGACAAGGCCTAGGGCAATGCCAAAGTCACGATATAGACTGCCCAAACGATGGTTCACATTCACCGACTGATCGAAAGCCCGCTCAAGCCGTATGCCGGCTGGCAGACGCTTTTCAAAGGCATCCAACCTGCCTTCCAAACCATCGCGCACGCGCTGGACATCAACCTTGTCGCGTTGCTTGACCGTGACGAACATGGCCCGTTTGCCATTGAGGAAGGTCAGGTGGCTGGCTTCAGCCGTGTCCCAACTGACGTCGGCCACATCACGGACGCGCACCACGCGATTGGCGCTGGCAAACACCGGGACGTCCTTGATCTGCTCAAGGCTCTTATAAGCCCCTTTGGTCTTAACGTTGAACCGCCGTTCGCCCGCATGGACCGCACCAATTGGTGTATCGATCCCGGCATTGCGAAGTGCGTCGGCGACTTGGGTTGGTGACAGCCGCATCGTGGCAAGCCTGCCTGCATCGATGGAGACGCGCGCTTCAGACCTTGGAGCGCCCCAATATTCGGCTTTGCGCACACCCGGCGATCGAGCAAGGTCTTCGCGCAAGTCATCTGCAACGCGCTCCATCGTCTTCCACGGGACGAGATCGGATACCAAGGCGACTTGCAGAATATTAGTTTCGGTTGTGCGCGCTCTGCGTGTCTCCAATCGCACAATGCCGCTCGGGAGCGTATTGCGGATGGCATTTACCTCACGGATCACTTCATCATATTTGCGCTCTGGATTGGTGCTCCACTCAAACTCAACAATGATGGTCGCAACGCCATCGGCTGCAACACTGCGCACTTCTTTAACGTCGTCCAAACCATCCACGACATCTTCAATCGGCTTGACCAGAAGCTCTTCGACATCCTTGGCATCAGCCCCAGGCAAGACCACATTTGTGATGACAATTGGGATTGGAAAGTGCGGGTCTTCCGAACGCGGGATCGACTGAAAGGCATTCAGGCCTAGAAGCCCCAAAAGCGCAAAGGCTAAGAGCGTGAATTGCCAACGTTCGACGGTAAAGCTCGCAGGGTTAAACTTTGAGGCAATCACGACTTTGCCTCAACGACGGATACCTGTGCCTTGTCACTCACATAAGCGCCGCCCGAGGTTACAATGCCGACACCCGCAGGAATGCCACGGACTAGGGCCTGACTGCCTTCGAGCCGAACGAAGTCGACGGTCGCGAGCCGCACCGTTTTCTGATCACCATTGAGCACAAACAAAGTTGCTTTGCCGTTAGTCACCCCGATCAGCGACTCCGTAGGTACCAACACTTCATTGCTTACTGCAGGAGGCGCTGCACTCGTTTTGGCCTTAATACGGGCTTCGGCAAAGAA
This sequence comes from Hyphomonadaceae bacterium, assembly GCA_040383035.1. Classification (GTDB taxonomy): domain Bacteria; phylum Pseudomonadota; class Alphaproteobacteria; order Caulobacterales; family Aquidulcibacteraceae; genus Aquidulcibacter. The sequence continues at coordinate 2,649 of JBEIEG010000061.1, forward strand.
GCCCGTCTTCACCTCACCGCCACCCTCAATCGCAATGTCGACATCAAAGGCACCGGTTCGTGGATCGGCACGTTCCGCCACACGCGTAACCACACCCTTCAGATTCTTGCTGAGTGCTGAAACATAGACATCGGCCGAGTCGCCAACTTGGATACGGGCAACATCCTTGTCGGACACAGGGGTCCGCAAAATCAAGGGCGAATCCTCGTCGGCAACCGTCAAAATGGGTTGCCCAGGTGCTGTGATTTCGCCGGGCTCTGCCATCCTCATCAGAACAATGCCGCGAACAGGTGCCACCAATCTGGCCCAGCGTCGGTCAAAGGCGGCAGCAGAAACAACGGCCTCTGCCGCGCGCGCTCTACCGGAGGCCGCTTGAACGCCTGCTTGTGCAGCACCTGCTCCTGCTTGGGCTTGGGTGATCCCGGCATTGGCAGCAAGGGTTCCTTGGCGGGCGGCACTGAGGCCGGCTTCGGCAGATCGCACGGTTGCCTCGGCTACGTCCAAACGTGTTTTGCGAGCGTCTAACCGCGCTTCAGAGACAAAGCCCTTCTGCACCAAGGTCGCGTCGCGGTCGTAGTCGCGTTGTGCATTGGCAAGATCGGCTTGGGCCTGCGCCAAAGCTGCAGCAGCTCGGCTCGTATTGGCTTCTGCCTGTGCTTGCCCGGCGCGGGCTGAGGCAATGGAGGAAGTTGCAGCACGGGCTTGTTCGACAGCTTGGCCAATACCGGCGGTTGCCTGCATGGCTTGGGCTTGAGCTTGAATGATTTGCGCTTCGACTTGGGTCGGGTCGATGCTGGCGACCACACTGCCTTTATCGACCAATTGTCCTTCGCGGAAATTGACTTCGCGCAACACACCGCTGATGCGGAAGGATAGGTCAATCTCCTTCTCTCTGCGGAAGGATCCCGTGGCCACAATCTCGGTCTGTGCATTCACGCTTTGCGCGCGTTTGATTTCAACGAGAACTGGGTCTGCTGCTTTGGATTTGTCATCCCCATTGCCACAGGATGATAGGATCATGACTACGCCTGCTGTTAGAATCAGACGTAGTTTGGAGATCTGGCCTCCCCGATTGGGGAGGCTTCTCTTCTGTTCTTTTTTGTTGGTCATTTTTTGCCGTACTGGGGAGGAGAATTTCAGACTGGACTGCTAACCTATCAGTGATAGGATGACGCAAATTTCTAAGAGGTCAAGAGGAAAAGTGTCGTCTAGCGCAAAAGATTCTTCAAACACGGCTGAAGCAAGCGAGGTTGACCGCGTGGTGGCGCACCGCGCGACGGGTGTTGTACCTCGGCTCAAGAGTGCTGCCCGACGCGAGGATATTCTCAACCATGCTTCGCGCCTCTTTCTATCTTATGGGATTGCCGGTACCTCCACCCGCATGATTGCCAATGCTGTTGGCATCTCCCAGCCGAGCCTCTACGCCCATTTTGCAACCAAGGAAGCGCTGACCAATGCTCTGTCGGCGCGCGCATTTGCGAGCTTGGAAGAATTGATTGCCAAGATTCGTTCTGCCGACATTCCCGCGGCGACGCGGCTCGAGGCTATGATCCGGGGATACATCCGCTTTGCCTTGGATCAGGGGGCTGCCTACCGGATTGCCTTTATGCTGGAAGGTCCCATGCATGAAGACGAGGCGTTCAATCCAGACATTCTGCCCGGCATGCAGGCTTTTGCAGGTTTCCGCGATGGGTTAGCTTTGCTGCAGCAAGAAGGCCATTTGCGGGAAGGTTTAACCGATCATTTGGCGCAAAGCCTTTGGGCGAGTATGCACGGGCTATGTGCACTTTTGTTGGCCCGCCCGGACTTTCCGTGGGGCGATATTGAGGCCATGATTGACTTCCATGTCGAAATCATTTTGGCAGCCTATCAGAACAAGGCCTGATGGCCCCAATTCGTTTTCAGCGCGTGAGGCGTGATCCATGAATTTCAACCCCCAAAACGACCGCCGCACATTTATGAGTTTTGCCTTTGCTGGTGCGCTAGCCCTGCCGGGCCTTACAGCTTGTGCCGCACCTGTTCCCAAGGCCCCTGCCCGTAAAGCGCCAACAGAGGACTTGCTGGCGTTGGAAGCAAGGTCCCAAGGCAGGCTCGGTGTCGGCATTTTCGACACCACAACGGGCGAATTGGTCGGCCATCGACAAGATGAGCGCTTTGCCATGTGCTCGACTTTCAAACTGGCTTTAGCGGCGGAAGTCTTGCGTGATGTCGATGCTGGCAAGCGGACACTTGATCAATTCATCCCCTACACTCAAGCTGACATGGTCGCCCATGCACCGGTGACGGAAGCTAATCTAAGCGTTGGTGGCATGACGATAGGTGCGCTGGCAAAGGCAACCCAAATCACCAGCGATAATCCTGCGGCCAATCTGATCATGCGCGAATTGGGTGGGCCTAAGGCCATGACCCAGCGCCTGCGCGCCGCAGGTGATCTGGTTACGCGCTTGGACCGATACGAGCCGATGATGAACAGTGTAATCGGCGATGATGTGCGCGACACCACATCACCTGCTGCCATGGCGCGGCTGATCGCCCGCTATTTGACCACGGACTATCTTTCACAAGCTTCAAAGGACTTGCTCATTGGTTGGATGATTGAGACCCAAACGGGTCTTAAGCGTATTCGAGCCGGCTTGCCGATTGATTGGAAGGTAGGCGATAAAACCGGTACCGGCCTGAGTGAGGGCGTTGGCGACAAATATAATGATATCGCAATCGTTTGGCCGCCTGGCCGCGCGCCTTTAATCGTAACGGCTTATTTCAACACCAACATTGGTTATGGCGAAACCCGCGATGAGTTTCAGGCTGTGCTTGCAGAAGCCGGTCGGATCGCGGCGCGCTGGGCAATTGCTTAAAGGCATGGGACCTGAATTACCCATCCTCTACAGTTTTCGTCGCTGCCCTTATGCGATGCGCGCCAGAATGGCTTTGGCGGTTGCGGGTTTACGCCATGAGATTCGCGAGGTCTCGTTAAAGGCCAAGCCAGCTGAAATGCTATTGGTCTCGCCCAAGGCAACAGTTCCGGTTTTGGTTTTGCAAGGGGGTGAGGTCATCGAGGAAAGCCGCGACATCATGCTTTATGCATTGAAGCGGAATGATCCAGAGCGCTGGCTCCAAGGTTGGGGCCCTGACCTTGAGGCATTGGTTGATCGCAATGATGGGCCGTTCAAAACCTATCTAGATCAGTATAAATATCCCCAGCGCTTTGATGTACCGATGGCAACGGCGCGAGATCGGGGCCTAGAAATTCTCATGGACTTAGAGAATCGTCTTGCCACGTCGCCATTCTTGGCGCGACAATCGCCAACCTTGGTCGACATTTGCCTCTTTCCGTTTGTTCGCCAGTTTGCAGCAGTGGACCCCGATTGGTTTCAGCAAGTGCCACTAGATCGGCTTCGCAGCTGGCTCGCCTTTTTCGTTGAGGGCAGTCTATTTGCTCAGATCATGACTAAGCATTCGATTTGGAAATCAGGTCAGCTGGCGATCATTGGTGAGACTTCTGTCATGCATTCGCCTATGGATTGAGAGGCAAGGTGCTTTGGCCTAGTGTCACGTAATATCTAAGTGCTAATTTGAGCGGGTCCGTAATTCATGATTTCGAAACTGGCTATTTCAGGCTACCGATCCTTGCGAGATTGCGTGCTTGCGCTCGGTGCCATCAATGTGGTGACAGGGCCGAATGGCACAGGCAAATCAAATGTCTATCGCGCGCTTCGCTTACTTGGAGATATTGCACAAGGCCGGGTGATTCAGTCCCTCGCGCGGGAGGGTGGCCTAACCTCAACTCTTTGGGCGGGTCCTGAGTCCATTTCCGCGGCGATGAAGCGTGGCGAGGTCCCGGTTCAAGGCACCCGTCGACAGGGTCCGGTCTCGTTAAAGCTTGGCTTCTCGGGTGAGGATTATGGATATGCCATCGACTTGGGCTTGCAGATCCCATCGCGTTCCGCCTTCGCAAGAGACCCCGCGATTAAGGCCGAGGCCTTGTGGCTTGGTGAGACCTTAGGCCGATCCAACTCAATCGCTTTGCGGCAGGGTCCAGGCGTTCGTTTGCGCGCAAAAGACGGCCAGTGGCAGCAAGTTTACACCAGCTTGGCAGCTTCTGCCTCCATGATGACCCATTGCAGCGATCCACATGATGGGCTGGAATTGTTGAACATGCGCGAGCGTCTGCGCAGCTGGCGTTATTATGATTATTTTCGGACCGATGCAGAGGCCCCTGCCCGTCAACCCCAGATCGGCACCTATACGCCTGTCTTGGCCAGCAACGGGGCCGACTTGGCTGCCGCCATCCAAACCATCCGCGAAATAGGCGATGGTGCCGCCTTTGATGCAGCGATTGCCGATGCTTTTGACGGGGCAGAAATGGAGGTTGTTGCCAAGGACGATGGCTACTTTGACATTCAACTCAGCCAATCTGGACTCTTGCGCCCGTTAAAAGTTACCGAGCTTTCAGATGGGACCCTGCGCTATTTGCTGTTAGTTGCCGCCCTCCTATCGCCAGATCCGCCTTCTCTCATGGTTTTGAACGAGCCAGAGACGAGTTTGCATCCCGACCTCTTGGCACCCTTGGCAAGGCTAATCGTCACCGCAGCGCGCAAAACACAATTGATCATCGTGACCCACGCGCCGGCGTTGGTAGATCCTTTAGCCAACGAGGCAGAAGTCGCGATGTTCGCCTTGAGCAAGCACCTCGGCGAGACCGTCGTTTCAGGTCCAGACCGGCCAGGTTGGCAGTGGCCCAGCCGCAATTGAACTGGCCTTAAACCACCCCTCGGATCATGCCGGCAGCTGCCGTTTGATTGGTCTCAGGATCAATCAGAATGAAGGCACCGGTCTTTGGATTGTCTTCAAAATGATCTGCCAAAATGGGCGTCTGTGTTTGAAGCTGAACCAAGGCAATATCATTAAGCTTGAGGGCTTGATCGCCACGCACTTCAGATAGGTCGCGCATATCGCGGATGTGGAGCACACTCTCAATCCGACTTTTTATGGTGGCGGTGCCTTGTTGGAGAAGATATCGACGACGGGGATCCCAAGCCTGATCGTCCAACCAGCACAGGTCTGCGATGACGCGATTGGCATAGCTGGACTCTGGCCCGGTTAGAATATCGCCCCGTGCCGCATCGACTTCGTCTTCGGTGTAGAGCGTAACAGACAGGCCTGCTTCGGCTTGGGTCAAACTTTGGTCAAAGGTTTCGATCCGCGAGATTTTAGTAGGGCGGCGATGAGGCCCAACAAGAACCTCGTCACCCACAGACACTTGACCAGAGGCAATCCGCCCAGCATAGCCGCGTTGCGCCTCGAGCTTATGACCATCGACGCGGACAACGCGTTGGACTGGAAAGCGGAAGGGAAGATCGCTCAAATCAGTCCCCTCTCCTTGGTTCTGTAGCACCTCCAATAGCGACGCACCCTGATACCAAGGCGCTGCAGGACTGACCGCCACCACATTATCGCCTGAGCGCGCATTGATAGGCACTATGGCGGGATTGGTAATCCCAAGGCTGCGGCTCAGCCGCTTCAAGCTCTCCTCAACCTCTTGGAACACCTTTTGCGACCAATGGATGAGGTCCATTTTATTGACAGCAAACACGACCTTCAGGCCAAGCAAATGGGCAATGGTCGCGTGGCGGCGCGTTTGGACTTTGAGTGCACCTTGATGCAGGCGCGACGCATCCACCAGCACAACGGCAACATCGGCATTGCTCGCGCCCGTCACCATATTGCGGGTATATTGTTCATGCCCCGGGGCATCGATGACGATGAAGGACGTCTCGGGCGTTGCAAAATAGCGGTAAGCTACATCAATCGTGATGCCCTGCTCGCGCTCGCTCTCCAAGCCATCGGTGACAAAGGACAAATCAAGGTCTCCGTCTTCAGCCCGGCTAAAGCGTGCGTTCGAAAGCGCATCGACTTGGTCGGTCATCAGGGCTTGGGAATCGTGAAGGATGCGGCCAATCAAAGTCGACTTGCCATCGTCTACGCTGCCTGCCGTCACAATGCGCACAAGTTTGGTTTGGGTCATCAGAAATAGCCCTCCCGCTTGCGACGTTCCATGGCGGCTTCATTGACCTTATCATCCATGCGGGTGGCCCCGCGCTCTGACAAGGTGCTGAGGCGGGTTTCAGCGATGATAGCGGCAACGTCTGAAGCATCACTTTCAATCGGGCACGTGCAGGTCATGTCGCCTACGGTGCGGAAGCGGACAACGCGGTTTTCAATGACTTGCCCATCGGTCGCAGGCGTAACGGCGGTAACAGGCCGCCAATAATCACCATCGCGAACGACCGCGCGTTCATGGGCGAAATAAAGGCTGGGCAGCGCAATGTTCTCGCGCGCAATATAGGTCCAAATGTCGAGCTCGGTCCAATTCGAGAGCGGGAAGACGCGGAAGTTCTCCCCCGCTTGCAAGCGACCGTTATAAAGGTCCCAGAGTTCAGGGCGCTGAGATTTTGGGTTCCACGCGCCAAAAGCATCGCGGTGGCTGAACACGCGTTCTTTCGCGCGCGCTTTGTCTTCATCGCGTCGGGCACCGCCAAGCAAGAGGTCAAAGCCATGGGTCTCAATCGCTTCGAGCAAAGTGACAGCTTGTGCCGCGTTGCGGCTCGCCAAGGGCGAAGCCAAGCGGACACTGCCGCGCGCGATGGAGTCTTCCACATGGGCTACGACCAAGCGCTCACCCAAACGCGAGGCAGTTTGATCGCGGAACTCGGTAACGCCCTCAAAATTATGACCTGTGTCGATGTGTAAGAGCGGGAATGGCAGTCTTTCAGGCCGGAAGGCTTTCAGGGCCAAGTGCAGCAATACCGCGCTATCCTTGCCGCCCGAGAATAGGAGCGCCGGGTTGCGGCTTTGGGCGGCGGCTTCGCGCAGGATGAAAATGGCCTCAGATTCGAGGCGATCAAGGTGGAGGAGACGGCTAAAAAAGGTCATGCGATAGCTTCCTTGTTATGATTATTCTGATGCAAGCCGCACTCTTTGGTGTCGGCATTTTCCCACCACCAGCGTCCATCGCGGGCATGCTCTCCGGGGCGAATGGCGCGTGTGCACGGGTCGCAGCCAATGGAAACGTAACCCCGGGCATGGAGTGGGTTGAGCGGGACTTGGAAGTGTTCGGCATAGGCCAGCACATCCACCCAAGTCCAAGCTGCTAGCGGGTTATATTTGACCATGTCATGGGTGACATCGTGTTCGCGCTCGTCCAGTTGGTCCCGTGTCAGGGCCTGTTCGCGACGTTGACCGGTGATCCAAGCATCATAACCTGTCAGTGCGTGGCCTAGGGGTTCAAGCTTGCGGACCCCGCAGCAGGCTTTCCGTGCTTCCAAACTTTCATAAAAACCGTTGAGTCCATAAGTCGTGACAAAATCGGCTAGAGCGCTCGCTTCTGGTTCAAACTGCTGGACTGTCACGCCATAGCGCGCCTGCGTCCGTTCAATCATCGCAATTGTGTCTGGATGCAATCTGCCCGTCTGAAGGGTGAAGATTTCAATGGGCAAGCCCAATCGGGCGATCACATCGGTCAACACCATATCTTCAGCCGAAAGCGAGCTGGCCAGCGCAACGGACCCCTCCTTGCTGATGGCGCGCAGAGTTGCTTCCAGCCGTTTGATGAAGAGGGGAAGCTCCTCATGAGTTGCTTTGTTTCGAGTGATTTCGCCTGAGTTGTCGAAAAGGATCATCGTTTCTTTGTTCTGTTTTGGCTCTAAAAGGGTCAAAGCCGTATACGAGCACATAGGGGGACGATGGTCTCCGAACGACAGACCTGAACTGCACGCTGCCATTAGCAAACCTATCAAAACCTCATTAGATCCCGAGTTTCAGGTGATCTATCAGCTCTTCTAATAGACACCTTAAGCGGATCGGCATTGTTCGCGCGCGGGAGAGCCCGGATATAGCCCTCAGATAAAGGGCCCTGAATGTATATTTATAATGCCATCGACCAAAGTATCGTAGATGCGCGGGTTAAACAGTTCGCCGATCAGACGGAGCGTTATTTGAGCGGCCGGATC
>JBEIEG010000062.1:0-10619 GCA_040383035.1 Hyphomonadaceae bacterium
CGAACTGGAGTGTCGACCAAAGGGCAACATGACAACCGCGATCTTCCCCGCGATTACTCTCGGATCCTGATCCTCCCGCCACAGGGTCAAGGGTGCAAGCAGCCCACCTTTACTTGTAAGCGTGATCGGGTGTTGGCCGATTCCGATGAACTCGGAACCATTTGAAAGCGTCACCGTCGCCCGAGCTTCATCAAAGAACGGTACGTCAAAGGGTTGCAGGGAAACACGATAGCCAGACGCGGAAATTCTGCTGGAAATCCATTGAACTGTGGCCTGATCACCTGTTGATCCGGACTGGTGGCTGCCAAATGAAGCATAGCGCTCCAAGTCTGCTTGCAGCTGTGCAGGTTCAGCCGGGCGTGAGCGAGCCAGTGAAACGCTGGGGACAAAGACACACGAACTACCGACAAGGGCAGAACGCCGCGACGGAGCGAAGGTTGACGTGGTGACGCTTGCTTTCTTGCGCATCCAGAATTTCCTCAAGCAAGTGGTTTAGGGATAAAACCGGCTAGTTTCTCCTTAGCCTGTTCACAGCACCCTCTGCTGGCAGAACCGCATCAAGTTTGTCTTTTCGGAAGTTAGCTTTGGGCCCAGACTTGGGGGACAATTCCATCAAGACATCTGTTTCAGGCGCGTAGGGCTTCCAGGGCGGCAACCCGGCGCAGCTTGGTGTTCCCGTCTTCGCGAAAGCCACCCAGCAGGCAGAAATCATCACACTAAAATCGTTGTCTTGTTTGGTGAGTAATCGGCTCGCGAGTGGCATTTGACCCCAGCTTCGAAATATCTGCGGGATCTCTGACCCATGGCCGGCACCTGGCTGGCGATCCCGTCGGTTCTCCAAGACATAGTCATAATGGTAAAGGAACGAGGGCGCGCCATTCGCTGCTTGCCCGGCAATGAAGCGCGCTGGGCCAACGAATGTGGCATCGCCAAAGACTTGGCGTGCAAACTCTGCGTCCGAGATGCCGGCCCCGCCATAAGTGGCTCTAACGCTTGCTTCCCGATTTCCGAGAAACGCCGTGATGGCACGGTCCGTCACATTAAGCGTCTCCATCACACTGGCTTCATTGCTATTGGCACCAATCAGCAAGGGGACATCGGTCGCTTGGTCTGTCAAAAAAGCCTGCGCGGGCGATCTGAGTACCAGTCTGCCATCTACAAACGGACCAAATCCGAGTCCTTCCAGAGGTTGCAGAGCGACCAGTCGATTGGCTGGAATGGCGCGCAGATCCGATACCGATGCACGCGCTGGAAGTCCCAGCTCACCCATTGATTTTTGCCCGTCTGCTTCTGTCGCTGTGAGGTCTTTGGGCACCTGCAATCCACCGCCAGACTGCACAATCGCCTGACTGAAAAGCCCTTTTGCCGATGGCGTCGCCAACAAATACAAAGTGCTGGCTCCACCGGCGGACTCGCCGAAAACGGTAACCTTCTCGGGATCGCCGCCAAACTTCGAGATATTCTCCCGAACCCATTTCAAAGCCGCGATCTGGTCCATCATACCATAATTTCCAAGCGGGGCGGCCGGACCGGCTTCTGCAGTTAAGGCGGGGTGGGCGAAATAGCCGAGCAACCCCAAACGGTAGTTGATGGTGACAAGTACGACGCCTTGACGCGCCAATTCGGTACCGTTGTAAAATCCGACTGATCCGGAGCCCACTCGATGTCCACCGCCATGGATCCAAACCATAACCGGTGCCCGTCCATTTGGATTTGAAGTCCACACATTCAGGCTGAGACAGTCTTCGCTTTGAGCAGCCTTTTGCCGAAAATTCTGCATGTCGTTACGCTCTGGTTGGGGGCACGAGGGACCAAAAGCCTTGGCGTCTCGTGGCTTGCTCCATGATAGCGCAACGGCTGGCGGCTTCCAGCGAAGTTGATTAATCGGCGGCGCTGCATAGGGGATGCCAAGGAACGATGAAACATTCCCATCTTGGTTCCCGATCAAGACACCTTGGTTGATCGAGATCTCTGGCGATTGGGCCAAAGCGGGGACAGTTGACGCGGCGGCGGCAAGCACGCCAAGCAGTGCAATCGCGTTATGGCGCGAACGGACAGATGCAAACATTTAGGGTCCTCCATTACTCAATCACCGGCCTAAAACAGCCAAGAATTTACCATGCCGACGACGGCTTTGCCAAAAAACTCACCCTTCACAAATCGCCCTTGCCACAGGGTATTGTAGATTGGAATTTGGTAAGAGAAGCGATTTTCCAACACGACAGTGCGATCAATTCCGCCTACGGAGAAAGTGAATTTCGACGCTGTCTGGGTCAGTTCCGCTTTTGGTTTGGAGATAGCACTAGGGCGACCTTCATTGAGAACATAACCACCTCCATTTGGCTGTCCCACCAGAATTGAAGAAAACAGATCTTTTGACCACAGACTTGAAAAAATGAATGGCGCGACAAATCGCGCGTCGGTTTGTGTCTGCTCATGAAATTGCGATGGACCTTCAAAGACGACCTTCTGTCCAGCAAGGTTCAAAACAAACTTCGCGTAACCAAAGGCTTCTGTTCTTCCCGTTAGGAGCCCCGCATAGCCCGACAGCGGTTCAAATTCTGCGACCAGGGATACGCGCGCGCGGTTAATTGGACGCAGGCCTTGGCTTTGAGCGGTGAAGCGAGCATTTAGGTCGGTCTTTTGGGGTGTTTTGAGTGTGCCTGTACGAACAAACTCCGCGGCTGCCAGGCTGGATTCTGCGCGGTAAACTGCCGTCCCAGCTTCGTCTGGAGACAATGCCGGCCCCTGCCAAGGGAGCCTGTTGGATGAAAACTGAAATACCCCCTTTGGTGTCGCAACTGTACACCACAGCCAAACGACACCTGCCTCCGGATATTGACATGCTCGTACAGCAACAAAATGGGTTCCGTCCAAACTGGCACCAGACAACATTACTGATTGTGAGAGACCGGCTTTCCCCTTGAGCGGAAGGTCCTCGCCAGCAGAATGGTCAGCGCTTTTTGGACCGCTTGCGCATCCGACAAGGCCAATACCGCCAACCAGAAGCGTGCGTCGGGCTACGGCAAGGTCAGCAAGGACTTCATTCATCGGTCAGGCGCTCGATGGCAGGGGGAAACCAGCGGCCCTGTTTGACTTCTGCTCGCGGCAAATATGCTCGGAAGGACAAGCGTAGCGGGCCGTTTGGCATCGGCAACCAATTGCCCCCAAACTCAGCGCGGGGTGGATCACGCGAAAGGATGATCACGATCGATCCATCCGGCTCCCGGATAAGCCCCGGTGACCGATCGCTTAGCGCGTAGCGATTGATCGCATTGGGCACAAAAAAGAACCGCCCGTCGGGCTCCGCAGAATACATGGTGAGCGACCAAAACGCATCGACTGGGACGCCACTTGGCGATATTCTAAAGCGGTAGCTTTTCGTGAAATCGTAGGCTTGGCCTTGGGCGTCCGCGACCGAGGCAAAATACATCGCCTCGTCTTGGCTGAGGGCAGCAATGCCGCCCAATGCTACCGTCGCACGTTCAAAATCATTATTTCCAAACTTTCCGGTAGTGGCGCTTGAACTGGTCCAGCCGTTTTGCGTCCGCCCCTCTCGACCGAACCGCCCCCGCAAGCGGTCTATGCCACGGGGTGCCGCGGCCAGCCAAGCCCGCTGAATATCCGGTGATAGACCAGCGAAAGCGTCCCGAGCGCCAGGCCGGATCCCAAGACGCCGCATCTTAAGCGCCCGCGCAGCCTGACCGGTCAAGCGCCTCTGGCGACCCAATACCTCATTGGCAGCACTGAGTATTTTCTCGCCATTTAAATTGTCGTCTGTGGCCGCTAGGATAGGAATATTGGGACCCCTCCCGACAGGAACATTAAGCTTGATCGCGTCCTGTATGGCGCTTGCGGCAGGCACATCTTGGGGACCAGTTACCAAAATCCGGCCAAGCATCCAGACGTCATTTGTTTCCGAACGAATGAGCTGTGCGCCGGATGGCACCGGTCCACGCCAATCGGGTCCGACTATCCAGAATCGGCCGCCTTTGCCCCCAGTCGCTCTTGTCCCGATGTAGGCAAAATTATCGGTGAACGCGTTCATAAAGGCGATTGAAAAATAGCGATCCGGAATATCAGGAACGATCAGTTCTAAGGGGCCGCCAGAGAGCTCCAAGAATGCTGAGCTATAAACCGTGTCATTATTGGGTGCCGTGACACCTCGATTGGCTGCGGTCGCTAATCCACGCCGGGTTCCCAGCCGGTTCAATCGCTCGGCCGGCGTCCGTGTATCGCCACCGGCACCGCCCGCGCGCTGACTAAGGCGAGCGAACTCATATAACGTGAAAGCATAGTTGAAAGCGGCGTCGATGTCTGCGTTGCTGACAGCCGCCAATGAAGGGGTTGCTGTCGTACCGGCTGCTGCACTGATCCCAGCAATGACCTCGCGTCGATTCATGATTATATTTCTTTCCTTCAGGATCAGAATTTCTTGCTTACCTCGACCCCCCAGGTTTGGGGTTCTCCCATGTAAGCGTTAAGCGACCCCGCTTGCAGTGTCGAGTTAAAGGTCACGATGCGATAAACTTCATCGGTGATGTTTGCGCCCCACACCGAGACTTCAAAACCACTGCCTTCGTGACGAACTCCAAATGAGCCGTTCAGAAGACCAAAAGCAGGTTGAGCTTTAAGAGGATCAAGATCACCGCCCGTGATAGTCTTTGACTGGTGGCGCCAGTTTACGCGGCCAAAGCCAGTGAGTCCGCTCGCAATCTGTCGTTCCCACGCGGCTCCGAGTTGGGTTGTAAGCTCGGGCGCTGCATTCAGTTGTTTGCCTCGAATGTTGACGTCTGACACTTCATTGCCAAATTTCGCGAAATTATAAGTTGTGGCTGCAGTCAACGAGACACCGGCACCAACATAAAGCCTAGTATCAAGTTCTACACCATTGGAGCGCACCTCGCCTTGGTTGGAAAGCAAGTTTTCGGTTCCAGTGAAGACCACGCGCTGAAAGTCGGTGTAAGTTTGATCAAAGAACGTCAGGTTTGTGCGTAAACGTCGTCCAAACCATTGGGCTTTTATCCCAGCTTCAAAACTGTCAGATTCCTCGGGATCAAAGGTAGCCTTCGATCTATTGCCGGCGTCTCTATCCAAGCTAACGCCGCCTGCTTTGAAACCACGCGAGAAGCTAGCGAACAAAAGCGCTGTTTCACTAACCTCGTAAGATACGGCCAAAACGCCACTCGTCTTTTCATCTGTTTTACTTGCTTGGTAGTCTTTCGTTGGACAGATTAGACGAAGCGTTGCGGGGACCAAAGGCGATGTACACGAGCCTGCGGACCGCGTGATAAACGTGCCGCCACCGGTCTTCTCATCATTGCTCCAACGCAAACCCAGCGTTAGAGCTAATTGATCTGTAACATTCCAGATATTGTGGGTGAATACAGACCACCCGCTCGCATCCAAATCGAAGCGCCGAAGCTGATCTCCATCGCCTGCCGCATAAAGTGGGATGATCGCGGGGCGGGCAGCAAGTGCCGCAGCAAACCGACCTGCATCTGCACCTAGCACTGTCGAACTTGACTGCAGAAACGTTTGATCAAAACCGAAAGCACCTACCAACCAGTCTACTGGACCTGCCGTTCCGCGAAGCGTTAGTTCGAACGTCTGAGTTTCATCCTCGGTCAGCTCATTCAACGTGTTGGTCAAATCGACATCGGAGAAGTCCCCATCTGCATTGCGTAGCGAGGAGAATGTACGTGAACTCGCCAAGCCCCTCAATTGGGCCCAATTTAGGTCCCAGTTGAGCTCCAATGAAACACCCTGATCTTCAACTGAAGACGTCGGCGCGACATTTGTGGCGACGATATAATCTGCTTCCCGCGTCGGATTAAAAACTGTGCCGCCAAGTGAGGAGATCGTTGCAGCACGAACACCGTTGAGCACATAAGGTGCAGCACAACAAATATCGTCTTTTTGTGATCTATCTGCGATCAACCTCAGCGATACTTTGTCTGTTGGTGTCCAAAGAGCTTGGCCGCGCAGCAGCCATCGGTCACGACTGTTGAGTTTCTTGTTGAGCTTCACATCATCAACATAACCGTCGCGCTGATTCAAACTTCCCGAAAGTCGTAAAGCAAGTCGTTCGTCGATTACTGGGCCAGTAATTGAAAAGCCACCGCGCTTTGAGCCTAGGGATCCAGCGCCAGCAAACATTTCGGCCTCAAAATCAAATTCTGGCTTCTTGGTTGCAATGGTAATTGCGCCTGCGGTTGTATTCTTGCCAAACAACGTTCCTTGTGGCCCCCGAAGAATTTCAACGCGCTCGATATCGACCAGTTCATTCAATGCGATTCCTGATCTTGGCAGGTAAACGCCATCGAGAAAGACGCCTACGGTTGGCTCTAGACCAGAATTCTGGCCTGCTGTACCGACACCGCGAATGCGAACAACGCCTCCCGTTGTCTCCGAGTTCGACACAGTAATGACGAGAGAGGGTGCTAGCGCTTGAAGGCCTTGGGTATCTCTGATCGCGGCTTCGCGTAGGGTTTCACCTGAAACTGCCGTGATTGAGATTGGCACTTTTTGCACAGACTCAGCGCGACGGGTAGCGGTAACAATGATGGTCTCTGTCCCATCCGCTGGTGCGGGGGCGGCCTGCCCGGTACCGCCGGATTGGGCCAAGGCATAAGTTGAAAATCCCCAAGACGCACAAAGTGCAATCAAAGCCGTTGTGGAACCAAGCCGTTTCATCTCGTCCTCCCATCGCGAGTCCATATGACCAAAAGCCAAAGTCTCGTCGCTTTTTAAAATTGTCGTCAATTTAAATTGACGACAATTTCTATTGATGTCAATCGGCACGCGAACTTGGCAGGGCCGCAAGCATTGAAGCCGTCGACAATGCGCTAACTTTTTCCAAAATTGCCTTACGAATAAACGCCACCGATGCGCGCGCCAAGGTTTCGGCGGCGTGTGCATCGCCGGCACGAAGCGAGACCAGCAGTACCCGTAAAATCCCCACGGACTGCTCAAAATAATCGATGCTTTCCGCCATCAACAGCTTGTTTTGCCAAAGCGCCAAACGACCGATCTGTACCAGCGAATCATAGCCAGCACGGGAGGGGCCGCGCCTAGCGATAAATCGACCAAAGTTGAACGCAGCATCAATCGCGGCCTCTCTAGACCCCCCTTGGGCTACCTTAAATGCGGGGGCGAGAATTGCCTCCAAAGTGTCGCAGTCTTCGGGGGTTAGGTAAGTCGCCCCTTGACGGGCGGTGACGCCATAAACCACTTCCAGCAAATCAAAAATATGGTGGGTCTCAGCAACACTCAACTCAATTACTTGGGCACCGCGCCAGGGTCGTACCACCACAAAACCAAACCGGCCAACTTGACGCAACGCCTCGCGCACTGGGGAGCGCGAAACACCAAACCGGTCGGCAACTTCTTGTTCCCGGATCCACTCGCCTGGGCTGTATCGTCGGTTAAGAATTTCGACGAGTAGAGTTTCGGCAATCAAGGTGTCTAGCGGAAGGTTGCGTTGCTTAGCTCGCTCCAGTAACGATTCGTGTTGGTTCTGTGTCATTTTGTTTGGATCTCTTCCAGCCTCTGCATCAGATTAAGTCAGCCTAACAGATCGGCTAATTGCCGACAATATCGTTCACGGGCTTGGCCTTGTTTTCGATTGTGGCGCGCAGGCCACCTCTGACTTTGAGACCAAATGTCGCTGGCTTCTTTCGGAATTTGGGGGGTGGGGGGGGCAGTGCGGGTTCGGATGATGGCTTGGGTGATTGAAACCTCCTGCTCAATGCTGTCCGCCAGACAAGTGCATTAAACTAACGCCACAACCGCCTTCACAAATGTGTCCTAAAACCTATAAGTCAGTTGCTGCGGTTAGCTCGTTGGACACACCAAGATCGGCGAACGTTAAGGGGGTTGGACGACAAACCGCTGAATCCCAGGTCCCCTTCTGACCCGTTACTAGGCAGCACACTTACGTCAAGGAGTTAGTGGAAAAAGAGACGGAAGGCGCAGTTTTGTAAGTAGAATAATCTTCAATTCAAGCGGACGCCAACTTTTTTCAGAAATTGATTGATGCGCAATAATTATCTGTCGCCGTTCTGCCTAAAGAAACCTCAAGGCTCAAGGGTTCAATTGGTTCCAGAGATAGGTGCTGGCATCAAAGTCTGACAAGGGCACGTCGCTATTGGCGCTTGGCGAGCGAACACCGCCTGGCCAAGAATGCCCGCCGCCAAACACGACGCGGTTAACGCTGTCATATACGTCTGATGGGTTCTGGCGACAGATTGTAACTGGTGCGGTCGGTAAGCTGGCATTGGCGCGTGTGGCGTAGCGGCGACAGGTTGTTGAAGCACCAATAACCTCCTCAACAAATTGCGAGGTGACATTGTTTCGGCCGAGCCAATCATTGATGGTTGGGTCCACACCATAGAAATTAGTCGTTGAAATACCGTCACCGACCCCGCCGATATAGGGATAGTTTCTGTCGTTGGTCGCATGAATATGGAGCACGGGAATGGGGCGAGCTGGCCTGCAGGTATAGTAACGTGTCCCGGCGCCATCGAATTCGCCGGAAGCGCCACTGACCGCCGCAACGCCTGCGATTTGATCAGCCAGATCACACGCCAAGCGATGCGCCATCATCGCGCCGTTTGAGAAGCCCGTAGCGAAAATCTTTGCCGGATCGACGCTATAATTGGCGCGAATGTCGGTAATGACGGCGCGTGTAAAGGCTATGTCATCCACATTTTGCGATTGAGCAGATCCACAGCATGCGCCTGCATTGAACGTTTGGAGAGTGCCGCTTCCTTCCAGAAAGACTGCGTAAAATTGCCGCGCTGAGGCAGTTTTCGCAAGCTGGCTGCTTGCGGCTTGGCCCATGGCAGAGCCCGTGCCGCCGTGCATGGCGATTAGCGCAGGTCTGGGGCCAAGGGCACCCATGCCATTGGGTACATAGATCGCATAGCGGCGCGTTCCTTGCCCGGGAACGGTCAGCGTTCGCGCGATCCAAGCACCTCGTACCTGCACCGACACTTGAAGCGTGAAGGTCTGGTATCTCGCCGTGATGGTAGTTGAACCCTCAGCAACACCTGTAACATTCCCGCTGGCATCAATTGTGGCAAAGCTTGGATTGGACGAGGTCCAGCTAACCTGCGTTGCGTCTATATAGGTCGGAAATGGCGCGCCACCCACGCGCTGGGCAAAAAATAGGTTGATGCGTTGTCCTGTCCCGATGGTCGTCGCGGCTGAGGGCTCAAGGGCTGCCGTTGTCGCGGGATTGACCACCAAGGTCAAAGCAAAAGTCGCAGCACCAGCCGCATTTCGGGCTGTAATGGTGTAGACTGCCGTTGCTGTGGCCACTGTTGGCGTGCCAGTTATCTGGCCCGAAGTGGTGTTCAAGGTGAGACCGGCAGGCAGTGCGGGTGCGATCGCGTATGAGGTAACCGTGCCTGCAACGCTTGGGTT
This sequence comes from Hyphomonadaceae bacterium, assembly GCA_040383035.1. GTDB lineage: Bacteria > Pseudomonadota > Alphaproteobacteria > Caulobacterales > Aquidulcibacteraceae > Aquidulcibacter. Next base: position 9,430 of record JBEIEG010000062.1, read on the forward strand.
TAACGGGCTCAGTGCTGTACCAACCACTGCGGTCGTGGGACTGGGATAGGAGAGGGCGCTTGGCGCGACAATCGGGTTAGTTGGTCCGCCACCAGCCGATCCACCAGATCCGCCGCCACCGCACGCTGCCAATAAAAGGAACAAAAGGCAAATCCCAAAGGTTCTCATTGAAACGCACTTTTTACATGGCTGTTTTAGACGTGATCTCGCTCTTTTTCGCCGTTCGTGTCCGATTGCAACGCTTTTCTTGCCAGCAACAAGGAATTATAGGTGCGAAGGGGGGCAGCTCATTTCTATCCAAAGGCTGTTTGGCCTTCACTTATCAACTCCGCTTCTGAACTATCTCCGATGCGAAAGTACTTGGCTTAACTCGTTGGGACCTGTGACAGTCGCCACCAAAATCGTCCCGTAGAAGTTTGAGTTCCCCGCCTCAAATGAACGTCCACTTTCGCAACTCGCGCACCCAAAGCAGACCATCCGCAATCGGCCAATTGTCGACGTCGCGTGACGGTCCGCATTGAACTTAATCGCCAATGGGTAGCGTCTTTTCTACTTAGACTGCCTTTGCCGCAGGCTCTGCCTTGGCAAAGGCATAGCTCGAGTTTGGGCGCGCAAGATGGGGCGTCAAGAGGTGAAATCGGCTTCGCCGACGCGCCAAAGGCGCGCCTCTTGACTCCCCAGCTTGCGCAGGAAGAATTGTCGCGCGGGACAAGCGGAGCGACGCATTGAGCCGATCCAAGTCGTTTCGCTAAGGCCGAACATAGCCGATCTCAGAAATTGCACCCTACCACGCAAAACGCGATCCTTGGTCGATTTAGCGCTTGAGCAGGCCCTTATAAATCAGGTCTATAGTGCCTTCGAGCTCTCGTCGAAGCATATCAATGCGGAAGCAATTATAGAGTTGCGGATAGCGAAACTTCATGGTCGCGCACTGAATCATCTCCGCAAGCTCGTCGAGACTGTCGTGCTGCTCAAACAGACCTTCCGCGATGCCCTCTTCCAACATGCGCACCAAATAGACACGCTCAGCCGCCAAACGTCGATTGGCATAGGCTGGGCGCTCACGCGAGATAGCTTGCGCCAGCTCGAAAATCTTCTTGCTCTCGTCGATCAGCTTGAAGGTGTGCTCAAGGATCACGCGGTGAAATTCGCGCAGCCGGATACCAGCAGAGCCGCCAGATACCACAACG
>JBEIEG010000063.1:0-10570 GCA_040383035.1 Hyphomonadaceae bacterium
CCAGCGCCTTCATCGGTGCCCACATCGGCCTGCCCGCTGATCACCTTGAAGATCATGCCGCCTATATCGATGGCTGGCTCAAAGCCCTTGGCGATAATCCATCGTCTTTCCTGACTGCTGCGAGCAAAGCGCAAGCTGCGGCTGATTGGGTATTGGGGGAGATGGAGGTGGACTAGAACACGTTCCCACCCACCAAAAAGCAGACATTCAAGAGGTCCGATTTTGGCAATAGTTGGCCGAAAGCGGATGGTCTGCTTTGGGGGCGGGGGCGGCGAAAGCGGACGTCCAAAGGCGGACCACCGCGAATATCGCGGTCGCCAGCGGCATTGGAGATTGCGCATTCCAGACTCAATTCACCTTCCGCGCAGAGCGCATTGCGTCAATCTTCGGAGGAGGTGACCTCAATTTGTAAGGGTCGAGAACTTGCAGTGGCTTCCAGTGAAGCTAGTGCATGTTTCCCCGTCGGGCGAAGTACAAGCCAGCGCCACCTAGCACCGCGATAAGAGTCCAAGGATAGGGTGCGGGTGTGCTCCATAGGGCGCTGTTGCCAAAGAATGCTAAGCTGACCCCAAGGATCGCAAAGCCCACGCTTAGAAATGTCCCGAAGCCAGCGAGGGCTAAGTGCTCAGTTTTGCGGCTTCCGGCAAAGAACATCGCCGCCATTGCAATCAGTGCCACAGAACCAACATGCCACGAGAAATGATGGAGCCATATCACTTCTGCAGGCAAATCAACTTTGTGAAGTGGATCAAGGACTTTAGGGGCACCTAATATCTCGTGAGCCAACATCGCCAAGATACATAACACCGCTGCAATTCTAAAACACCACTTGGCTGAGTTCATGCCCGCCATTTCGCACTCCTATTTGTATTTTGCGAAACAAGCCAAAGACCAAGTTTCAACAATGCGCTGCGCGCCTTAGGGCGCATTCCATCAAGGGAATGCACCCTGGTCAAGCAATTCCCGCGCTTCTTCTTGTCGGGCCTTAGCCAAATGACTTGGAACGGCTTCAGGCCGCACTCCGCTTGCCTTGAAGCCATCCAACAATTGTCTCTGCGCAAGATGGGGAGTCAAGAGGTGCAATCGGCTTCGCCGACGCGCCAAAGGCGCGCCTCTTGACACCCCATCTTGCGCGCGCACCCTCGAACACGGCCTTTGCGGAGGCAGGGCCTGCGGCAAAGGCTGTCTAAGTGAAAAGCACCCAAACGATGTCATCCCGTACGGCGCAGCCGATCCGGGACCTCCTGCCGCAAAGTTCTAGGGGGTCCCCGCTCTCCGCTTGAGCTACGGCGGGGATGACATTGTGAGGGAAGGAGCGCGCAATACGAGTTGCTATCGGTCTGCTCACGCCCGCCCAGCATTCTGCGAAATCTGCCAAGGCTCCAGCCCGAAGCGGCTGATGGCGTCTTCCCATTTGTCGTCCAGATTGGCGGTGGCAAAAACAGCGTCAATATCGCCTTCGGTGACGAGCCAGGCATTGTCCTTGATTTCGGCTTCGAGCTGGCCTGCATCCCAACCCGAATAACCCAAGGCCAATGTGGCGCGGCTGGGCTTTACGCCTTGGGCGATGGCTTGCAAGACATCGCGCGTCGCCGTCATGCGCAAGCCACCCATGATGGGGCTGGTGGTCTCATCGCTTGACCAGTCATCGGTGTGCAACACAAAGCCCCGATCTCGCTGGCAGGGCCCACCATCGAGCACAGGAATCGCTGGGACCCGGATTGCGCAATCAATGCCCAATTGGTCGAGCAAGTCGGGCAACATTAGGCGCGGCATCGCCCGATTGATCACAATGCCCATCGCGTGGGTTTCATCATGGTCGCACACCAGTATCACCGAGCGTTTAAAACGACGGTCTGCCATTGAAGGGGTGGCAATCAGGAAGCGTCCGACCAGCGAGTTTCTCATAAAGTGATCGTGTTGCTAAAATCTCTTGCTGTCTAGTCTGAATTTTTAGTTTTAGGTTGTTCGTTTGAGTTAAATTGTCGCGCCTTGCGCCTACAGCAGGCAAAATCTGGAAAGTAGGCGGCGGTAATTCTGCACCCAGATTTGCGCCCACATTTGAGCATGGTCATATCTTTGAATCACAGAGGCGATAGATTATCTAGCAAGCATGCGGCTAGCGCTGACGCCCTTTGGCGGAAGGATGGTATGGCCGCCATGATGGAGAACGACAGATGACAATCAAAGTAGGCGACAGCCTTCCAGACGCAACCTTCATGGTCCCTACCGCTGACGGTCCAGCGCCACGCACCACGGCTGACATTTTTGCCGGCAAGAAGGTCGCTTTGTTCGCCGTCCCCGGCGCTTATACGCCCACCTGCTCAGCCAAGCATTTGCCGTCCTATAAGGAAAAGGCCGCTGAATTGGCCGCTAAGGGCGTCGACGCGATTGCTTGTTTGTCGGTCAACGACGTGTTCGTCATGGGCGCTTGGGCCAAGGATCAAGGCGTCAGCGACGAAATCACCATGTTGGCCGATGGCAGCGGCAATTTCGCAAAGGCGATTGGTCTTGAGATGGATGCGTCGAAGTTTGGCATGGGCGTCCGCTCACAGCGCTTCTCTCTGGTGGCCGACAATGGCGTCGTGACGCATTTGTTTGTGGAAGCGCCTGCAGAATATAAGGTTTCCGGCGCTGAATATATGCTGGAGCATATGTAAGCCTTACCCTGATCGCTTTGCCGATTGGGACCGACCAAATAGCCCCGCCTTCGTAGCGCACGAAGGCGGGGTTTCTTGTTTTAGGTGGCAGGCGTCCAAGTTTGGCCAATACAGATGGGGCCAACACAGCCTTTGACTTCTAGCTTACCATCGCGCTTTCGGCGAAACTCACTGCGATAAACCTTGCCCTCGGTCGGATCATAAATCTGCCCGCCCGTGAACTTCCCATCGGGCTGAGCGGTGAACCCCGTCAAAATCGCCATGCCGACAATCGAGCGCGTCCGCAATTTCGGGTCCGGATTTTTGGTGTCTGTGGTGGCGGCATTTTTGTCAGCCTTGGGGCCAGGGCCTACAATGCGGCCGCACGTCTGTTTGCCGCAGGCCTCTATGCGGATGATGCCGCTGCCATTGGCGGTCAGCCAGCGTGTGCCATGCAATTCGCTGGCGAAACTGGGGGTGGCGACCATGAAGGCCAACAGGGCGGGAGCAGTCAGTCGGGTCGAAAGTTTCATCGGTCTAAACCTATCATCGTGGGAGGATTTTTGCAGGTAATCTGCCTCTAGCTGTCCTCAAAATGCAGTTCAAGCTCAATTGAGACCGGTTGGCGAAATTCGCCTTGCTCGCGATGGGCTGCGGGCTTGATGATTCGGGTTTGAAGCCCCATTGTCGTGTCTGATGTCCCGCTTTGACCGCCCCTTTATTGACGAAGTGCTGACGCGCGCCTCCATACTGGATGTGGTCGGTCGAAAAGTGACGTGGGATAAGCGCAAGTCCAATCTCGCACGCGGCGATATGTGGGCCTGCTGCCCCTTTCATAATGAGGCGACCCCCAGCTTTCATGCGGTAGATTCCAAGGGCACCTATCATTGTTTTGGATGCGGCCAGCACGGCAATGCGCTCGACTTCATCATTGCCACAGAGAATGTGCCTTTTCCCGAAGCGGTAGAGCGCTTGGCGCGTGACCTGGGCATCCCTCTACCTGCGCGTGATCCAGAGGCCGTCACTAAGGATGACCAAGCCAAGCGGCTGACCAATGCGCTGGATGCTGCGCGCGCCGCGTTCGCCCAAGCGCTGCGCAGCCCGGAAGGAGCGAAAGCTCGCGCCTATCTCACCAAGCGCGGCTTGAATGAGGCCGATTGGGAGCGCTTTGGCCTAGGCTTCAGCCCGAACAGCCGCACGTGGTTGAAAGACCGCTTGACCCAAGGCGGACATCAATTGGCCGATCTGGTTGAGGCGGGCCTATTGAAACTGCCAGATGATGGTGGTGCGCCGTTTGATTTTTACCGGGGTCGGGTGATGTTTACGATCGCCGATACACGCGACCGCACCGTCTCTTTTGGCGCACGCACGCTCGACCCCGATGGCCAGCCCAAATATCTCAATGGCCCCGATAGCCCCGTCTTCAACAAAAGCCGCAACCTCTACCGCTATGCGCAAGCGCGGGCGGCGGCCAAGGACAAGCCCATCTTGGTGGCTGAAGGCTATATGGATGTCATTGCTTTAGAGCGCGCTGGATTTGCCGCTGTAGCGCCCTTGGGTACGGCCTTGACGGAAGATCAATTGGGCTTGATCTGGAAGGCGTCCAAGCGGCCCATTCTGTGTTTTGATGGCGATAAGGCGGGTCTGAAAGCAGCCGAGCGCGCTTTGGATCGCGCTTTGCCACTGGTATCGGCTGATAAAACCCTCGCCTTCGGCTTTTTGCCCGAAGGCCAAGACCCTGATGATATGATCAAAGCCAAGGGTGCTGCGGGCATCGAAGCGGTTTTGGAGAGTGCTTTGGCGCTCGGCAGCTTCTTGTTCCAGCGCGAACAAGAACGTGAACCCTTGGGGACGGCAGAAGCCCGCGCGGGCTTGCGCAAGCGCCTGCGCCAACTGACAGGCCAAGTCACCGACCCAGATTTACAGCGCGAACTCAATGAAGATATGCGTCGCAGTCTCGATACCCTGTTCGCGCCGACAGCCCGGCCAGCCTTTGTGCCAAAGGCACGCGGTAAGGGCGGCGACGCAGGGCCAATCGGCAGCGCGACGGCAGAGTTACGCTTAAAAATCAAAGCAGGAACAGTTCGGCCGAAGCGGACTTTGGTAGACCTCGTCACCGCCCCATTGTTGCGCTCAGACCTTCTAGAGGGCCATGAAGAGGCGTTTGCCGGCCTTGTGCTTGATCATCAAGGCCTGAATTTACTGCGTCACGGCCTTTTAGACCTGCATCATGCGGGAACGACTATTGATTTTGAGAGCGTTCGTCTCCATCTGAACCAATTAGGTCAAAGCGAAGCCGTGCGCGTTCTCGATGAAGCGCGGCGGTCGCCGGTCAACCCCCACGCCCGGCCTGAGCTGAGTGTGGAGGAGGCCAAGCGCGCTTGGCTTATCGCGCTTCAACGTTTGGAGACCCACCGGGCTCTGGCGTCGGACGCAGCCGAAGCCGTTTCTGCGGCAGGCAGTGGCGATGAAGCAGCGTTTGAGCGGCTGAAGCGTCTGGTTGGTGAGCGCCGTGCGCTTCGGGCCGACGAGACCAGCTCTGCTGGGGCATCCATCGTCGGGGGAGAGGGTTTCTCTCTACCGGCAGAAGATTAGAAAGTCGGCGCGTGCTTCAAGCAGCACGGGCGGGCTGTGCCGCTATTTCCAGCGGCAGACATGACAGGCACCACTAGCTGACCTTTTGAAAAAGTTCAGCTATAGGGGCAGAGAATTCGGGTTCGTGGCAGATTGTCTTCACAAGGCAGCCTGGCAGGGATTTATTATAGCAATCCGGTGCGCTGTGTGACGACATGGCGGAACCAAGAGGCGGCACATTCATGGTAGAAAAAGTTGAAGAAGCGCAATCCGCAGAGACGCCTGATGCGCCACTTCTGGACTTGAACAATGCTGCGGTGAAGAAATTCATCAAGGCAGGGAAAGTACGCGGCTGGGTCACGGTCGATGAACTCAACAAAATTCTACCGTCGGAAGACTTCACGTCTGAGCAAATTGAAGACGTTATGTCTCAATTGAGCGAAATGGGTGTCAATCTGATTGAAGCCGAAGAAGATGGGCAAGAAGAAGGCGGCGAAGTCGCAACCGTCTCCTCGTCCAGCTCTGCTGTTGTCATCCAAACCGGCAATACCAAAGAAGGCCAAGACCGCACCGACGATCCCGTCCGCATGTATTTGCGTGAAATGGGCGCGGTAGAGCTTCTGTCGCGCGAAGGCGAAATTGCCATTGCAAAGCGCATTGAGGCGGGTCGTGACGCAATGATCCGCGGTTTGTGCGAAAGCCCGCTGACGTTTGAAGCGATCATGGTGTGGCGCGACGAATTACAGACTGGCCGCGTTCTGTTGCGTGAAATCATCGACCTTGAAGCGACCTATGGTGCAGAAAACGCACCGCCCGTGGTCGAAGAAGAGGAAGAGGAAGAAGAAGAAGTCCTCTCCAGCAATGAGGACGAAGATGATGAAGAAGGGGCCCGCGCCGCTCGTGCGGCCCGGGCCGAAGCGGAAGAAGATGAAGGCGCAGCACTTTCTATGTCCGCCATGGAAGGCGAGTTGCGCGACGGCATTATGGGCATCCTTGATACGGTTGCGGCCCACTTTGATGCCTTCCGCGCCCTAAAGGATCGCTCGCTCGACGCCCGTATTCGCGGTGTGTCCATCACCGACGATGATATGGCCGCGATGGATGCGCTGCAAAACAGCATCATCGAAGAGTTGAAGAGCCTGAAGCTCAACAATGCCCGGATCGAGGCTCTGGTTGAGCAGCTCTACACGATCAACAAGCGCTCCATCGGGCTGGAAGGCAAGTTGATGCGTCTGGCCGAAACCTGTGGCATTGGCCGTCCGGATTTCGCTAAGGCTTATCATGGCCATGAAATGGACCCAAGCTGGCTCGACTCCGTCAAGGATAAGACCAAGTCTTGGACCCGCTTTGCCAGTGACCAACGCGACCGTGCCGACGAAATTCGGCAGGAGATTTTCACTTTAGCCCAAGAAACCGGCGTGCCGATCGACGAGTTCCGTCGTATCGTCCAAACCGTGCAAAAGGGTGAGCGCGAAGCCCGCCAAGCCAAGAAAGAAATGGTGGAAGCCAACCTTCGCTTGGTAATCTCGATCGCCAAGAAATACACCAATCGCGGCCTACAATTCCTCGACCTCATTCAAGAAGGCAATATTGGCTTGATGAAGGCGGTCGATAAGTTCGAATATCGGCGCGGTTACAAGTTCTCGACCTATGCAACGTGGTGGATTCGTCAGGCGATTACCCGCTCTATCGCTGACCAAGCGCGCACCATTCGTATTCCGGTCCATATGATCGAGACGATCAACAAGCTGGTGCGCACCTCGCGTCAGATGTTGCACGAAATCGGTCGCGAACCGACGCCAGAGGAATTGGCTGAAAAGCTTGGCCTACCCTTGGAAAAAGTCCGCAAGGTCATGAAGATCGCAAAGGAGCCGATCAGCCTTGAAACCCCAATTGGGGACGAGGAAGACAGTCATCTGGGCGATTTCATCGAAGACAAGAATGCCATCCTGCCAGTTGAAGCTGCCATTCAGTCGAACCTACGCGAAACTACCACGCGGGTTCTGGCCAGTTTGACGCCGCGCGAAGAACGTGTGCTGCGCATGCGCTTTGGCATCGGCATGAACACCGACCACACGCTGGAAGAAGTCGGCCAGCAGTTCAGCGTGACCCGCGAACGCATTCGCCAGATCGAAGCCAAAGCCCTCCGCAAGCTGAAGCACCCCTCGCGTTCGCGAAAACTGCGCAGCTTCTTGGATAACTAAAGCCAAGGAAATTGTCATCCCGGACGGCGATAGCCGATCCGGGATCTTGTGCCGCAAAGTCCTTGGGGGTCCCCGCTCTGCGCTTCGCTTCGGCGGGGATGACATTGGCATGGGCGCTCCCCTCTCCCACTGGGAGAGGGGTTGGGGTGAGGGCTGACGCTCACCCAATCTATAAGGTGGGTTGGCGAGGCCTTTGTGAACAAGGCAACAAGCTTTTTCGCCCGTAAGCCCTCACCCCCGCCCCCTCTCCCAAGAGGAGAGGGGAGAGCATAAAATAAAACCTATCCCCCTCTCACCAAACCTCCCGTAACCTAAGCCCATCTCCGACGAGAGGGCGTTGTTGCTGCAGCGGCGACACCGGTTGGGGATGGGTAAGCGGGGTTAATCGGGGCAGACGTGGCTGCCTCGTGTTTTCATAAGGATTAGCTCGTCCTTATGCCCGGTGTGCTTGAGCCCGACTGCCGTGTGAAGCCGGAGGTCAGGTCTTTCAATAGGCTTGGTCCAACCTCGCGGGTAGCTACATTTTTGTTGGCGCGCAACTTTGATCCGTTGGATCAAAACGCGCTTATGAGAAGCCTTTACGTACTAGGCGGGGGAAATGTCACCACCGAGGAGGGCTCATGATCCTCCCTTGGGCACACAGACTTATTACAGCCGGGGCGCATGGTTTGCGTCGTATTCCGGGCCAGTCCGTTAATCTGGCCCACCCTATTTGGCGCACACCACGCGCCCCGGCCCCTCTGCCTTCGGGCAATAAGGTGCACCCCCGGTGGTTTTCCGCGCGGGGCTATGGGTGTTGGGGGCGAAAAGCCCCTCTCCTTTTGGGGTCGACCTATAGGTCGACGGGTTGGGGTGAGGGCTTACGCTCACCTAATTTGATTGTTGGTCACAGCGCTTTTCATCTTGGGTGAGCCACCGCGTCCTTGCGCAAAGACCCCCTCACCCCCGCCCCTCTCCCCCCTTGGGGGCGAGGGGTGCGCGCATGATCAATCGAGGTCCCCGCTCTGCGCTCCGCTTCGGCGGGGATGACAAGTTGGGGGCAGCAAACCTAAACTTATCTCTGCTAAAGACGCTCCCGCCGCGTGCTAAGCCTTCACATAAACCCAAGCCCGCCCGCCCGAGACAAGGCCAGCTTCCACGCGCTGATAGTCCGACACTTCATAGCGATCTGCCGCACTAAGCTCCTCCGGCGTGATCCAAAATACGGTTCCAGCCACCGTGTCCGTGGGATCTGAACTCGCCACAATAATAGGGTGAAAGCGTTCGCCGCTAATCTTTAGAACCTCTGGATCTGTAATCTCTAGAAGGGTCTGTTTAAAGCCCAAGAGTGCGTCGCCATTTCCCTCAAGCTTGCGGCCAAACGTCTCCCACTGCACCTGTTCAAGCTGCAGCGTGCCGTAGGAAAATAGACGAACATGTTCTGTCACCTTGTGTCCTCACCCGTTCGATCACCGGATCAGTCACGCGATCATTAGCGGCTTCCGCGCAAGTCGGCTGCATTCTGGCAAGGAAAAATGGCGCACCCGACAGGATTCGAACCTGTGACCTTTGCCTTCGGAGGGCAACACTCTATCCAGCTGAGCTACGGGTGCAGCGCAGAAGTGTCGGTAGCCCAGATGGGCGTTGGATTCAACATCGCTTGGGCAGTCGAGATGGCCGCGTCTATGGCGTATTATTCTTGGCTTGCCACGCCTTCATCTGGCTGATTTCGCGATCTTGAGCAGCAATGATGTCCTCGGCCAACTTGCGGATTTCAGGGTCTTTGCCATGTTCAAGCACGACGCGGGCCATAGCGACGGCACCTTCATGATGAGGGATCATGCCGGCGATGAAGTCTTTGTCGGCGTCGCCTGAATAGGGAATGGCCATCTTTTGGTGCATGGTCGAATTGGCGGCTTGAAAGGCCTTGGTTGAGGGCGTTGCAGCAGCCGGATCGCCAGGCCCCTTCATGTTGCCATGATCCATCTGACTATGATCCATTTGGCTATGGTCCATTTGGCTGTGATCCATGCTGTCCATCCCGGCCGCGGCCACCGTGTTGGTGGGGGCCGGTTGGCAGGCAGATAGGGCAACGGGTGCCATCAGGCAGATCGCGACGAAGAGGCTGGTCTTGATGGAAGTCATGGCTTTGCTCCGGGGCTAAGGCCGCGGGTGAGGCGGGAAGTGCCTAACCGAAAGGCGAGAAGGAATGTGCTTTGATCGGAAGAAAAGTTATCGTCTGACAGGATGAAAATGAGATTACCCCCGCTTTGTGGGTCTTTCATCACGGCCAAGCCCTCATAATTGTCCATCGGAAAGGGCGGCGAGAGGGAGAGCTTTAAACTACAGATTGGCTTGCCCGATAAAACGCTTGAGAGGCTACATGTTTCCAACCGAGATAAAGTGATCTTGGTGGCGGGGTCATAGGAGCGTTTAAGCACCCAGACCTCCTGATCCAGAACGCGGATGTCGGTGATGCCAAAGCGGCCTTGGTTCTCAAACGTACCGAGCGGGGCGGTCACCGTTTTGCTGGCTTGATCAAAGATCCAATAGGGCGCTTTTAGCTTCGCAGCAGAGTCACCCAACCGATCTGGGCCATATTCGGCTGCGGCTAAGAATTGGCCATTGGGCAAGCGGGTCAAGGCTTCCATCCCGCCATTGGATTCAAGACCGTCAAAGCCAGACAGGCTCGGGCCCTTTTGGCTTTGATAGCCTTCGCCGTTCTTGATCAGCTCAACGAGGCGATGGTCGCGCTCAAAGCTGATCAGGAAGCCAGTGTCCGTGGGGGCGAGGCCTTCACTATCGATCTGATTGGCCCCGCGCAGCGGTTTATCCGCCGCATCGTTGAGTGTGGTAAGGTGCACTTGGCTGGCTGCGACCACGGCGACTGCGCCCCAAGTTAGTGGATTGGGTGCGGAAAAGCGGGCGAGGTGACCCTGGTCCGTCAAGGCGTCAAAAACCACTGTGTCGCCTTCAATCGCCTGTACGGACAGGGAGGAGAGACCGCCAAATTCTGCTGGGATGCTCGACACCTGTCGTTGGGTGTCGAGCCGCAGGGCATAGATTAAGTCGGCTGGGCCTGTTCTTGTTATCCCTGTCGTGTTTTCGGGGGACAGGCTTATGGCGCTGATCTGGGTGGAAAAAGCTTGGTCGAGCCCTGGGGCAAGAGGCCCC
>JBEIEG010000064.1:0-10465 GCA_040383035.1 Hyphomonadaceae bacterium
CGCCGGCGCAAAACTTGCCTTCCTGCCGCCCTATTCCCCAGACTTTAACCCTATCGAAAAAGCCTTCTCAAAGCTCAAAGCGCACTTGCGCCGTATCGGCGAACGGACAGTATCAGGTCTGTGGGATATCATCGGCTCTCTCGTCACCATGTTCAAACCAGAAGAGTGCCGAAACTACTTCGCTAGCTGTGGCCATGATGCATATTAAACGGAAAATGCTCTAACTGGTTGTGAAGAATGAATGCTAGTTGAGCCATTTTTCTAGCATTCGACCTACATGGCTTATTGCGCGTCGCTTGCTGATCTAAGGACCGCAGCGGGGGCCTGCTCAACCATTGCCAAGGCCTCTTTGATTCCCGTGATCAGGACTTCCGGTGTAAAGGGCTTGGCTATATGGAAATCAGCGCCGGCGTCTAAAGCTTCAGCCTTATGATGGGTCATAGCATTGGCTGAAAGTGCGATGATAGGCATGCGGGAGCATTGCTTAGCTTTTTCTATCTCACGGATAGCGCGGGTGGCTGTCAGCCCATCCATCACGGGCATTTGCAGGTCCATTAATACGACATCGAATTCCGCTTGTTCTAAGGCGTCCAAGGCCTGCTGACCATCTTCGCAGAAGGTTAAGTCAACACCCAGCGGCTCCAGAATCAATTGCAAGACCCGACGATTGGTTGGGTGATCATCAGCCGCTAGAATTCGCAACCGGTCGGAAGGGGCATCGGCCGCAATATCGCGCGAGGCGTCACCCGTTGCGGGTGCCATTGCACTCGGGACAGTCGCGACAGCCAAAGTCAATTCAAGACGGAATATCGAGCCGATTCCAACGACCGACTCCGCACTAACAGTTCCCCCCATCAACTCTGCCAAGGAATGGCAAATCGCGAGACCTAAACCAGAGCCGCCATGTGCCCGCGTGATGGACGCATCAATCTGTTCAAACCGATTGAACAGGCGTGCCAAGTCCTGTGGTTCAATTCCCGGGCCAGTATCTGAAACGGCGATTGTCAAGCGCATCGCTTCGCTCTCGCTGTTATGGTCAGGCACCATGTTCACAGCGAGTTTGACAGAGCCATCGGCAGTGAACTTGATGGCGTTGGCAAGAAAATTCGCCAAGATTTGCCGGATACGAACAGCATCACCGATCAACCAAGTAGGATCAGATTCCAAACAGGGCTGGCTGAACTTCAAACCTTTGTTGTCCGCCCGCACGGCGAAGAGGGCTGACGTGCCAGAAATAAGATCTGAAAGGCGGAAAGGCGTGGCTTCGATCTCGAGCCGTCCGGACTCAACCCGCGCTAGGTCGAGAATATCGTTTAAGACGCGCTCAAGTGAAACGCCCGACTCTCGGACCAAATCCACCATTTCACGCTGCACGGGCGAGAGCTGACTTTGCGCCAACGCCCCAGCGATTGCGACAATACCGTTTAGCGGCGTCCGAATCTCATGGCTCATATTGGCGAGGAAGGCACTCTTGGCGTTATTGGCCAGTTCAGCATTGGCGCGGGCCTGATCCAATGCTTCGCGCCTAGCCACATCATCTGTGATATCGGTCACAAAAGACCGGATCGTGCCTGAGCCTGATGTTGGGCGGCCAAACACGGTCACAATCGAGCGGCCATGCCGGATGTTTACCCCATCGAGTGTGAAACGAAAATCAACAGTCTGTGGGCGCTTCTCGAGGTAGGCTTTTCGCGTAGCTTGGTTCACAAGCTCACGATCCTCTTTAATAACATTCTCGGTGAAATATGCCGCCAAGTCGCCGTTAACGTCCTGATCTGGACGCAGGTAGTGCTCAACCGCACCAAATCCGATTATCTTGTGGCCTGGCTGCTCAAGGTCCCACACCATGGACGAGCCACTCAACAATGCGGTCTCAAGGCGGTGTTCCAGTTGCTCCGCGCGGCTTAAAAGCGTTCGAAGCTCTGTCTGGTCATCGACCATTCCAAAAATTTGAACCAAGTCCCCTTTTTCATCCAAAATGGTGTGGACAATAGAAGTAACTTGCCGCGTGACCCCGTCCATCCCAACGATCGGCAAGACAAACTTGTGAACGCCGGCATTCCGATTGAAACGAAGTATGTCCGCTTTAGCCTGATCGCGACAGTCGGCCGCGACTTGAAGCAGCTGTTCCTGCGTTGTTGGTACCTTTGTACCGGGCTGACGGCCATAGGCTCGGAACGTGCCAGGCGACCAGAATAGTGATCCTGACCGTGCATCAAAATCAAAGAACCCAATCGGCAGATCGCGTTCCAACAGATCGAACATATAGGCGTCACGTTCTCGGCGCTCTAAAGCATTGGCCAATTGCTGAGCGTGGCTATCCTTCTCCACCAATAGCGCTTGTAGCTTTGCCTGGCCTTGGCTCAGATACCGGGCAAACCAAAGCATGCTGCAGCAATAAGCGGCCGTGACGGATGCCAGAATCGCGCCCTCCGGCTGCATGGCCAACTGCAGTCCAAAGCCTACTAAACCTAACCAGATCGGCCAGGTACCTAGGACCATGATACGTAAACGAGAATTAGTCTGAGCGACGAAAACATTGGTACTGGCTGCCAACATGATTGCCGCAGCAGCATAGCTCATCCCCGAATGACTGCCCGTAGAAATGACCACAATCGACGGAACCCAAGCGAGGGAGCATCGAGCAATAAGCGTCAGAATGAGCTGGTTTTCGGCCTGCTGCGCGGCCTTCAGCAAGAGGGTCGGGTCTTTTAATGCCCGCAGCTGATTCAACCATTTATTGGAAAAGCCCTTGATATGTATATCAAAAGCGATGCTTGCCAAGCAGATTAGAAACGCCCAAACAGGGGAACCGGAAAGAGCAATACCGGCGTTCAAGAGCACATGACACAGTAAACTGGCAGACCAATGTACACGAGCATTCTTGAGTGCCTGCCGGACGCCAATAATGCGAATGGCTGCTGGTGCGCTCACTGGATCCAGCGTCACGCGATCTAAAGCGAAATCCAAAAAACGGGAAAGGGCAACAAGCATATCCTAAGGTTAGCACCATGCAGTAAATCTTGTTTTAACGTGGTGGTGATCCGTCATGTTATATTTCTACGCGGACGAATTTGGATTGACGCTGGATTTAAGCTGTCCCTCTCATACCTACTCAACACCCTAGAAATTGGCCAGTTGTTAAGTATTGTAGCCCTAAGTGAGCAATCCAAATTGTTAGTTGAGCCGACCACTATGCACGCCTACTCCCTTCGCATGAACCATGATTACATGACGCTGGTTTATTGCCGGGACAAAGCTTGGGGCCAGCATGCCTTAACGCGAATTGGGTCCATATTCGTTGCCACCTCAGCAGTTGGCATTTCCGTCCCCGGATATTGGTGGGTTTTATGTATCGCAGCCATGACGATAGGCTGGGCGCTCGAGGGAACATTTTACCGCTGGCTAAGCGACAAGATCGATAACCCTGAGCGGCTAGACCCCAAAGAATTACCCCGGATCAAACAATTGACCATTCGAGCGATCATTTGTTTGGTGGCGATCTATGGCTCGCCCTTTTTGGCGCTCGCCTTTGCGCCTCATCCAGGCCCAAGCCTAGGCCTCATCTTTGGATGCGGCAGTTTGCTGGTTATTTGCGGTCAACATGTGCTGGACCGCAGGATGGTCTATTGGACTCTGCCAGTCATCACTTTGGCTCTAGTCCTTTGCGCCATTCGTCTCGCCGACGGTTGGGTCGGCTATTTGTTAGGCTTTCTAGCCTTTCTACTTGGCGTAAATACGGTGGTGCTGACAGGGGCTTCGGTGAAATCTTCCGAAGAGCTGATCGAAGCCCAAGCAAAAGCGCTTCGCTTGGCAGACGAGCTTGATGAACGCGTCGTCCAACGTACGCGCGAATTGGAAGAAGCCGTAAAGGTTGCCGAAGAGGCAAATCGTGCCAAGTCACGCTTCTTAGCCACCATGAGCCACGAATTGCGAACCCCACTTACTGCTGTAATCGGCTATGCTGAAATGGTCGGCGAAGATGTGCGTTCTGGAGACTTAGGCTCAACCGAGGCAGACCTTGAGAAAATCCGCAATGCGGCCCATCACCTCTTGGGGCTAATCAATGAAGTACTCGATATCTCAAAAATGGAAGCCAATGAACAGGTTTGCCGTCCAACACATTTTGATGCGCGCGCCGTTGCGCAGGAAGCGCTCGACGCGATCATCCCATTGGCTGCGGCCCGCCAAACACAATGCGAATTGGAAATCGACGAAAGTCTGGAGACTTTGGTCTATAATGACGAGGGTAAGCTTCGGCAGTGTTTGCTGAACCTCCTGTCAAACGCCGCAAAGTTCACGACTGACGGCACCATTAAGCTAACCTGCCGCTTAAGCGGCCAACAACAAGAGTGGATTGCTTTTGATGTTGCCGATTCCGGAGTGGGTATTGCGGAAGAAGACCTACCACGCATCTTCTTACCCTTCTTTCAAAGCGACACCAGTTTAACGCGCTCAGTCGAAGGAACGGGGCTGGGCCTCGCCATCAGCCAGAAGCTATCTGTTCTCATGGGAGGCGACCTTTTGGTAACGAGCCGTGTCGGCGTCGGCTCAACTTTTACCATGATGATCGCGCGTCAATTCGTAGAACACGGCGAGCAAGCAAAGATGCCGCTCGCCGTTCCAACAACCAACTAAGTTAGAAATCGCTGACGCGCTCAATGATGATGGCCGGGGCCATACCCCCGGCAGCACACATGGTCACCAAGCCATAGCGCCCGCCTGAGCGCTCAAGCTCATCAAGCGCCATGCCGATCAGGATGGAACCCGTTGCACCAATTGGATGACCAAGTGCCATCGCACCGCCATTGATATTGACCTTGCTACGGTCCAGTTTGAGGTCACGAATGAATTTTTCAGCCACGACGGCAAAGGCTTCATTGATCTCCCACACATCAATATCACTGACTGATAGCCCAGCTTTTGCAAGCGCCTTCTTGGCCGCAGGCACAGGCGCATTCAGCATCAAAGTGGGGCAGTCGCCGACATTGGCTGTTGCGACGATACGGCCACGGGGTTTCATGCCGTGGGCCTTCGCATAGGCTTCTGACGTCAGCAGCAGCGCCGCAGCACCATCAACAACGCCCGAGGAATTGCCAGCGTGATGGACGTGGTTCATCGCGCCCTTTAGCTCAGGGTATTTGCTGGTGATGAGATCGCCATAGGTGCGTCCGCTCTCATCGACCTTCATGTCTGCCCACATGCTAAAGACCGTCTTGAGGCCCGTCAGACTTTCCAAAGTTGTTTGCGGACGGGGGAATTCGTCATGATCAAGCGCAACCGTGCCATCAAGATTTTGAACCGGCACGAGGGACCGGCTGAAGCGGCCCTCTGAAATGGCATGTGCGGCGCGCTGTTGACTGACCAAAGCCAGATTGTCGACTGCCTCGCGATCAATGCCTTCCAGCGTCGCAATTGCATCGGCACAGACCCCTTGTTGCGACTGGGGATGTTTCTCGCGCAGACTTTTGTTGCCAGCATCCAGCATCGGCGGAGCAGTCAAATCAGCTGTAGCAGCGGTATAGCTCATCATCTCTGTGCCACCGGCGATTACGCAGTCTTCCATGCCCGACATAATCTGAGCCGCAGCTAGATTAACGGTCGTGATACCAGAGCCACAGAAGCGGTCGAGGGTAACGCCAGACGCTTTGATATCATAGCCTGCATCCAAGGCCGCCATTCGCCCAAGGTCACAGCTTTGTGCGCCACGTTGAGAGCTGGTGCCCCAAATGATGTCGTCGACCGTGGCGGTATCAAGGCCATTGCGATCTGCTATGGCTTTCAAGACTGTCGCGGCCAGATGTTGTGGATGGAGATGGGCGAGCGCGCCCTTGCCAACTTTTCCGATTCCACGAGGGGTCCGGCAGGCGTCGATAATGTAAGCGTTTGTCATGGTCACTCCCTAAATCCATTGCCCAGATCTAATCGTCTGAGTTCGCGTTGGAGTGTAGCCGCAGCCCTCACCGAGGGCAAACAAAAAGGGGTGCCGGAAACCAGCACCCCTTTCAGCCGAAAATTGGCTTGCGCTTAGGCGGCGCGGACGCGTGTCATCGCGGCCTCAAACGCCTGTGTGATCTCAGAACCCGCGTATTTGCCATATTCGCACTTGGCCATCACCTCGGCAGGTGGGAAAATGGTTGGGTTGTTTTTGTAAGTGTCGTCCATCAGCGCTTTCGCGGCTGCGTTCGGTGTGGGGTACAAAATGGTTTTGGTGATGTTGGCACCATTCTGACCGTCGAGCAGGAAGTTGATGAAGGCATGGGCGTTATTTGGGTTTGGTGCCCCGGTTGGGATACACATGCAGTCAGAGTTCAACAATGACCCTTCTTTTGGTACCACAAAGGCCAGATCAGGATCTTCAGTCTCCTTCTGAGCAATATCGCCATTATACTCCAGAACAATATCGATTTCTTTCGACATCAAGAGGTCTTGGCCATTATCGTCATGGAAGTTTTTGATGTTGGCTTTCTGCTTGATCAACATGTCTTCAACTTGCTTGATCAGTTCTGGCGTCGCGTCATTCACGCTTTTGCCCAGATATTTGAAGCCCAAACGGAACACATCAGCGCTTTCTGACAAAAGCGACATGCGGCCTTTGTATTCGGCGCTGTCATAGAGATATTTCCAACTGTCGGGGATGACCCCGCCCTTCATAGCGGACTTGCGATAACCAATGCCGAGCACCAGCCACGTATAGGGCATGGAATATTTCCGACCTGGATCAAAGTCTGCATCCTGGAATTCTGGTAAGAGATTCTTCTTGTTCGGGATTTTGGCATGATCCAAGGGGGCCAACATTTTGGCTTCAATCATGCGGGCTACATATTCATTGGATGGCATGATAACGTCGAAGCCAGGGTTTCCAGCGCGGAATTTAGCGAACAACTCATCATTATTGGCAAATAAGGTCATATTGACCTCGACGCCACTCGCGGCCTTGAAGTCTGCCAAGGTATTTTCGCCGATGTAGGTGTCCCAATTATAAAAGGCGAGCTTGTTGCCCTCCGAGCCTTCAATAACCAACTTACCTTCCGATGTCGCTTCAGACTCGGCAGGCTTACAGCCGGAAAGTGTTAGCGCCGCCGCCGTTGCACCGAAAGCGGCCATGAAGGCCCGCCGCGAATGGGGTCTAAGCCGCAGGAACAGATCAACTTCTTCACGTGACAGTGGTCGTTCAGTCATTCACGTATCTCCCTCTCAAGTTACATCCGTGGTTTAGGCGTTTCGGAAACACCAATCATAATCCGCAAGCGGAACATGTGCGAAGTAGCGGTCCTGCTCAGTCCGCTTAACAATGGTATACATGGCTTGAAAACGAGCACCTAGATAGTCTTTAAGGACTTCAGATGATGCAAAAGTGTCCACAGCCGCAAACCAGTTCTTGGGCAAATCGACGGGGGCCTTATCCGCCTGTGCGTAGCCATCACCGGTAATTGCCGGACCGGGGTCGAGCTTGTTGGTAAGGCCATAATGGACGCCCGCCAACATAGCAGCCAGCGCCAGATACGGATTGGCGTCAGCTCCTGAAACACGATGTTCAACGTGGCGGCTGGCAGGCGGCCCTGCAGTAACGCGCAAGCCAACTGTCCGATTGTTCACGCCCCAAGTCGCTGCCACTGGGGCATAGGAATTACCAACAAAGCGGCGGTAAGAATTCTGGTTAGGCGCGAAAATCGCTATGCCTGCTGGGAGTAGCTGCTGCATCCCAGCAATCGCGTGTCGCAGCTCTGGTGTACCTTGGGGATCTTCGCTGGCGAAAATATTTCGCCCATCCTGATCGAGGACGGAGACGTGCAAATGTTGACCATTGCCGGCGCGCCCTTCAAAGGGCTTGGCCATAAATGTCGCTTCAAGGCCATGGCTGACTGCACACCCTTTCACGAGGCGCTTAAACATCATGGCTTCATCGGCGACCCTTAGTGCATCTGCGCGATGTTCGAGCCCAATCTCTAACTGCCCTGGAGCGAACTCACTGATGGCGGCTTCAATTGGCAAGCCCTGAGCTTCTGCCGCGTCATAAAGGTCGCGCAAGTAGGGCATGTAGTCATCAAGCTCACGCAGTCCGTAAACTTCATGGCCGGACGGGGTGTGGCCAGTGATGGGCGAGGATGGCAAGGACGGGGCTTGCCCGGCATAACGCTGGTCTAGAAGATAGAATTCAAGCTCGCAGGCCACATCAGGGGTTAGACCGTCAGCAGCAAATCGGTCCAAAACACGCTGCAGGACGTTGCGTGGATCAAGATCGCTACCTTGACCATCTAATTCATAGAGCGACAAGACGCATTGGGCGACATCGTCGCCCAACCAAGGAGCCTTAAACAAGGTATTGGGCGCGGGCTTGGCCAGCCGGTCGGCATCCCCATCTTCCCAGACGAGCCCGGTTGCTTCGCAGTCCGCGCCTTGCATATCCACGACGGTAATAGAACCGGGCAAATAGCGGCCATGACCATAGACGGTCAAAAGCTCATGGGGCCGAATCCGCTTACCGCGCGGCGGGCCACTCATCGGATTATAGAGAATATCAATAAAGCTGATGCTAGGATTTGCGGCCAGAAAGGCTTCGGCCTCTGCTTTGGTAGCAATGCCGTATGTATGTTGGGTTGGCTTCTTAGACAAAACAGGACCTCAGACTTTCAAGAGTAAATGTTCGCGTTCCCAGGCCGACACGACCCCTTCGAAAGCATCAAGCTCATCCAGCTTAACGGCTGCAAACACGCGACAGAAATCTTCACCCAATACTTCTCGCATGGGTTCACAATTTTGGAAACGCCCCAATGCCTCATCCAAGGTGCGCGGTAAGGAGCGGGGCATCCGGTAAGCTGATGTGGTGATCAGAGGCCCGGGCTCTAGCCCCTGCACCATGCCGACATAACCGCAGGCTAAGGACGAGGCGATGGCGAGATAAGAGTTGGCATCGGCTCCGGGTAGACGATTTTCGACCCGTCGGTTGCGGCCATCACTGATTGGCGTGCGCAGACCACACGAACGATTATCCAGTCCCCATTGCACATTGATCGGCGCGTCAAACTGGGGTCGCATCCGGCGGAATGAGTTTACATTCGGCGCAAAGAGAGGTGCAACGTCGGGAAGATAAGTCTGCAGCCCACCGACGAACGACCTAAACAATTTGCTGTCGGTGCCATTGGTATTGGCAAACAGATTGCGGCCGGTTTCCTTATCCACCAAGGATTGGTGGATATGCATGGCACTGCCAGGCTGATTATCCATGGGCTTTGCCATAAAGGTCGCATAGACATTCTGCGATAAAGCGACTTGGCGTACGATACGTTTGAACATCAAGACCTGATCAGCCAATTCCAGCGCATCGCCGTGGTTGAAGTTAACTTCCAACTGCGCGGCACCGGCTTCATGGATCATGGTGTCGATATCAAGTTCAGCAATCTCACAATACTCATAGATTTGTTCGATCAGATCCTCATATTCGTTGATCGCTTCAAGGCCATAGGGCTGAGACACGGTTTCGGCGCGGCCTGACCGTCCAACCGGGGTTTCAAGCGGCAGATCGGGGTCAATATTGCGGGCCGTTAGGAAGAATTCGACTTCGGGTGCCACCACAGGCTCCCAACCGCGCTCCGCATACAGGTCCAGCACCCGTCGCAAAACTTGGCGTGGGGCGATATCAATTAGTTTGCCAGCATGGGTATAAGCATCCGTCACCACATAGGCCGTCGGAGTCCTATAACCTGGCGCCACGCAGATCGAGGATGGATCAGGCACAAGCACGCAATCAGGGTCGAGCGTTCCAGAAAACCCATCTTCATCATCGGACTCAGCATCTGGATATTCGCCGGTCACCGTTACACGCAAGATCGACGAGGCGATCCGCAGCGTGTGGTTAGACACGCCTTTCAAGAAACGCGCGGCGGGCACAACTTTTCCCCGGATAATGCCGTTCATATCCGGCAAAATCAGCTCAATTTCAGAAACGCCTTTCTCTTTGATCCAAGCCTCAAGACGCTTGTGGATGCTAGGGTCTGTTTCAAACGACATGGGTCACCAATTTCCGCTAAAGGATCTCGTTAAGAATGGAATTAAGGGCAGCAACATAGGTTGCTGGTGCCTCTCTGGATAGGCTTGGCCCCGCTAACAGCATGTTGTGGAAAGGGGTCACCAAGAAGCCGCGGTTTAACAGACCAAGGTGGATCGCAGCCTCAAGTTCATAGTCAAAGCTAGCTCGCATTTGTTCGGCATTGGTGGGCAAGTTAGGCGCAAAGACGGTTTCTAGCCGCGCACCCAACCGAATAACCGACCAGGGCAGACCAAGCTGAGCAATTGAGCGCGTGATACCATCTTCTAACGCAATGGCTCCAGCAATCATCGCGGCATAGTTTGTCTCGGTCATGACATCCTGCAGGCAGGCACGTAGCGCTGCCATCTGCAAGGACGAACCCGACAAAGTTGTCCCAACACCGGAATGCCCGGATGGGGTTTCAGCGCGCACCCG
>JBEIEG010000065.1:0-10459 GCA_040383035.1 Hyphomonadaceae bacterium
GAGATGTCTCAAAATGGCCAAAGCTTGATTTTCGCCTGCGGGAGGAAAGCTCTTGCCTAAGACCACGCGGGCTCCTGGTTCGTGGAGTGCGGGTACAAAAATGGTTGTGCCGATCTTGGCATCTTGCGCCAATCGGCGAAGCCGCGGGCCCGCCACTGTCCAACCAGTCAGCGCGCGAGCGAATTCGGTCACATCGGCTTGGCTATAGCCACCGTCAGCACCCAACGTGTGGAGTTCCAGGATCTCGCGCGCCAAATTCTCATTTAGGCCAGCAGCGCGCCTTCGGCCTTGTTGGTTTTGCGCAGCTTGAGAATTGGGGCCAATCGACTGGGCTTGATCGAGGTAAATCAGCATACCCACATGTGTGTCGGCTTTTACCAGCAAGTCTTCAAATCGACCCCAGACGTAGGGACGGATAGCCTCTCGTTCAAACGAACCTGGGAATGGCGTCGTCTGCACATTGCGTGCAGCCATGGTGAAGTGATTTGACCAGAATTGGACCCAGCGCTCGGCAAAGGGGGCCGTGGTTGTCACCGCGTGTTGGATTCGGGCTTCGATCTCTCGTCCGGTGGTTTGGTTGACTAGGTCAGCTAGGCGTACGCGCTCATCAACGCTCACCGCAGGACTGGGCGAAGCAGCCGCGCGCTGTTGGGCTGCGCGTGCTTGCTGATAGGTCTGCAGCGCTTCAAAGGCTTGAGCGCTTGATAAAAGGCCATCTGAGTTACTGCTTGTGGCGCGGGATTGGCCGATTTGGCTCACCAGCCAGGCTTTGGGATCCTGCGCAACACGTGTGAGGTCGCCGGGGCGGGCTCCAAAGCCAAATCTATTGGCAGCGATGACAGCGTTTAGGCTCATGATGATGTCGCCTCCTTGATTGCTCTAACGCAGCGAGGAGCCTGTTCCGTCGAAAAGGGTTAGGCTGGGCTCACGCGCGTACCAAACAAAGCAGAACCCACGCGCACATGGGTCGCCCCAAACGTGATTGCTGCTTCAAAGTCGCCACTCATGCCCATCGACAGGACGCCCAAGCCGTGGCGCTGGGCAAGCTTGGCCAAAAGGGCAAAGTGCATCGCAGGCTCTTCGTCATCAGGTGGAATGCACATAAGGCCTTCAATCGGCAGCCTACGAGCGGCGCATAGGTCCAATAACGCTGGAAGATCGCGCGGTGCAACGCCAGCCTTTTGTACCTCCTCGCCTGTATTTACCTGAATCAGCAGCTTAGGCAGCTTGTTACCGGCCCCAGCAATTTTTGCCAAAGTCTCAACCAGCTTGGGTCGGTCCACCGTTTCAATGACATCGAATAAAGCCACGGCATCTTCGGCCTTGTTGCTCTGCAAAGGACCAATCAAATGGAGTTTCAGGTCGGGGTAGATCGCCCGGCGCGTGGCCCAGCGCCCCTGCGCCTCTTGGACCCGATTCTCTCCAAAGACGCGGAGGCCTGCAGTCAAAGCACCTTCGATTCGGTCTTCGGGTTGGACTTTTGAGACAGCCACAAGGGTGATGCTATCCGCTGTGCGGCTCGCCGCTAGTGCCGCCTGCTTGATCCGGTCGCTGATTTCGGCGATGCGTGTGTTTATGTCCATGCCAAGGCTTCTAGCCGCCCTGCGCTCATTTCGAAAGCCGTTGAAGTCAGGCTATCCGCGTCTTGTCGTTTTGACTGATGATGGCCGCGGCTATGATTTAGCACGGCAGTCTTTGGTCTGCCCACCAGAAGCGATTTTGATTGAGCGAACCTATGGCAAGAAGGCGGCACCCAGGTCTCCTGCTAAAGGACGACAACCGATTCGGTTGGCGACCATTTCACCCCGTGAAGCCAGAGAAGGCGGTTTGGATGGTGTGCATTGGCCCGAAAGTCGGATGCGGCTGCGCCGTCGAAGCGCGGTCGGCGGCCTAATCGAGACCGCCTCTGCCCATCGGGGTCTGAGTATCGCAAAAGCAAACAAGCAGGGTATCAGAGCAATTCTGCTTTCGGTGGCATTTCCCAGCCAGAGTCCCAGCGCAAATAGGCCGGGTGCCAGCAAAGCAAAGGGGCCGATTCGATTAGCTTTTCTGCAACAGGCCTTTCCGGCTTGCGATCTCTATGGTTTGGGTGGCATTCAAGCCAAAACAACGCGTCATCTAGCCCGAAGCGGACTTTATGGCGTGGCACTGATCAGTGGTCTGACTGAATGATGTTCAGAAGTTAGGGTCTGTGTCCCAAGCCAAGAACAAGATTAGAATTTGAAGGCTGATTCGACTTTGACGCCAGGCTCACGCCGCTGCGAACGTTCGCGGCTTTGGGATACGCCCAATTGCTCGTTCGGGACAACCACCTCGCCACCGACGCGGAACTTAGGGGAGACCTGATAAAAGGCACCCGCCATTGTGCGCCCAG
This sequence comes from Hyphomonadaceae bacterium, assembly GCA_040383035.1. Taxonomy (GTDB): domain Bacteria; phylum Pseudomonadota; class Alphaproteobacteria; order Caulobacterales; family Aquidulcibacteraceae; genus Aquidulcibacter. Next base: position 2,375 of record JBEIEG010000065.1, read on the forward strand.
AGTTTTGGCCGTTGCGCGGGGTCAAAGCGGTTGTGGGGTCTTGTTGCACGCCAAAAGTCATGCCCCAGCGGCTACGAGGATCAACCTTCACAGCGGCTTTTAGTTCACCGCGAGGAACCCAAGCATTCGCACCATCACGCACTTCAGAGCCAAAAGTGAACCGTTCGTACCACGGTGCTTGCGCGGATTGCGAGGTTGTAGGGGATGAGTTTGCAGACTTTTGATCACGCGCAACGGCTTGTCCGCCACTCATTACCATGAGTACCGCCAAACTTCCTGCCATGATCAAACGGCTTCCTAACACGCCCTATTTCCTTTTTTGGCCATCTCGTGAACAAAGATGACTGCAACCCTTTACTATTTCCTTGCTCGCTTGAGAGCAATCCTAAATTGTTGTGAACTTCTGCAATCGAGCAATTTTGATGACCATCGCACCGTTATAGTGATGAATCTGCAACGCGCTGTCGCCAAGCGCGATTGAACACACCGTCTGTGCCACATTGGATCGCACCTTTGACTCTAGCGCAAGAACAGCTTCATGCTATAGACCCCTTGCTTTCCGTCCGGGGCGGGCGGGGGAGCTAGTCTGGAGCATGCCAATGCGCGTTGTCGCGCCTACACTCATCGTCGCACTCATGGTCACAACCGGTTTGGGTGGCTGCGCCACGCGCGCCAAAACGACCTCGACTGATCAAGCCGCTGCTGCTGCTGCCGCACCACAAGCCAACAAGGCTCGTACCGGCCTATTTTCCGGCCGCTCTGCCAAGGGCACTGGGGAAGCTGGGATTGGTGTAAACGCCTTCTTATGGCGCGCAACGCTCGATACGCTAAACTTCTTGCCATTGCTGGATTCCGATCCTTTCGGCGGCACCTATGTCACGGATTGGCACTCTGTCGCTGAAAAGCCTGATGAGCGCTTCAAAGTTCAGGTTTATATTCTTGATACACGTCTGCGCGCGGATGGTCTGTCGGTGCAAGTGTTCCGTCAGGCTAAGGACGTAACTGGCGCTTGGGTCGACGCTACCGTTGACCCGGATACGGCGATTCAGATCGAGAATGCGATTCTGACCCGGGCGCGCCAGCTGCGTATCGCCCAACTTGAAACGCGGTAATTCGTCTAAACTCGGCCTCAAGCTAGGAAGTGCTCCTTAAGGTTCTGCATCAGAGCAGGATAAACTGCCTGTATCTGCTTGGCAGCAAGCCCGCTTTTAGGGCAAAGGCATAGAGCTCGTTTGGCTGGTCGGCGTGGTGCTGTTCACCGATTTCATTGGGTTTGAGGCAATAAGGGTCTTTCATGGCTGCACGTTACAATCACCGCGAAGCCGAACCACGCCAGCGTGCGCGTTGGGACGCTGCTAAACTGTTCGAGGCCGGTCTGCCCGACCCAGCGCGCGCCAAATGCTATGTCTTGGAAATGTTCCCTTATCCTTCTGGGCGTATCCATATTGGACACGTGCGTAACTATGCGATGGGTGATGTGATTGCGCGGCGCAGGCGTGCGGCTGGCGATCAAGTGCTTCACCCTATGGGGTGGGACGCCTTCGGTTTGCCGGCTGAAAATGCTGCGCGCGAACGTGGTGCCCATCCCGGCGCTTGGACACGCCAGAATATCGACGCCATGCGCGCCCAGTTGCAGCAATTGGGCTTTGCAATTGATTGGTCGCGTGAGTTCGCAACGTGCGAGCCGTCTTATTACCGCCACCAGCAGAAAATGTTCCTCGATTTTCTCGAAGCTGGCCTCGTCTATCGCAAAAAGAGCAAAGTGAATTGGGACCCAGTTGAGAACACGGTTCTGGCTAATGAGCAGGTGGTAGACGGTCGCGGCTGGCGCTCTGGCGCGTTGGTTGAACAGCGCTACTTGGAGCAATGGATGTTCCAAATCACCCGATACGGCGAGGAACTGATTGCAGCGTTAGAAGGCTTGACCGGTTGGCCTGAAAAGGTGCGGATCATGCAGAACAATTGGATCGGCAGGTCCGAGGGTCTGCGGTTTCGGTTTCAATTTGATCCGTCTACGCCTTCATCTGTGGGTGAAGGATTGGAAGTTTACACAACCCGACCCGACACTTTGTTTGGGGCTTCTTTTGCCGGAATTTCGGTTGATCATCCAATTGCACTCAAATTGGCCGAAACCAACTCGGCTTTGGCAGAGTTTTGTGAATCCTGCCGCCGTGCCGGGACGTCTGAGGAAGCTATCGAAACCCAAGAAAAGCGTGGGTTTGATACGGGGCTGCGGGTGGTTCACCCATTTGACCCAAACCAGACCTTGCCTGTCTGGATCGCGAACTTTGTTTTGATGGATTACGGCACAGGCGCGATCTTTGCCTGTCCCGCCCACGATCAGCGCGATTATGAGTTTGCAACCAAATACAAATTACCAATCAAGCCTGTAATCTTGCCAGAAGGCGCAGATCCCGCCGCGGTGACTTTGACTGATGGCCCCTATCTAGGCCACGGCACTGTCTTCAATTCCGATTTCCTCAATGGCATGACCAGTGAAAATGCGAAGTCTGCAGCGATGGACCGAATGGAAGTATTGGACGCTGGCCAGCGCACGGTAAACTTTCGTCTGCGCGATTGGGGTGTGTCGCGTCAGCGTTATTGGGGCTGCCCGATCCCGATCATTCATTGCAAAACCTGTGGCCCCGTCGGTGTACCAGAAGACCAATTGCCAGTGACCTTGCCCGACGATGTGACGTTCGACAAACCGGGCAATCCTTTGGACCATCACCCAAGCTGGAAGCACGTTGATTGCCCAAAGTGTGGTGCACCTGCACAGCGTGAGACGGACACACTGGATACTTTTGTCGATTCGTCTTGGTATTGGGCCCGCTTCTGTGGCCAGCCAGAGGACCGTCCAACCGACCTGGAAGCTGTCGCTCATTGGTTGCCAGTGGACCACTATATTGGCGGGGTTGAGCACGCCGTGCTTCACTTGCTCTATTCGCGCTTTTTTGCCCGCGCGATGAAGGCAGTTGGTCATCAGCCGACCTCAGAACCCTTCAGCCGCCTATTCACCCAAGGTATGGTGACCCACGCGACCTTTAAGTCGCAAGAAGGCCTTTGGCTGTCTCCTGAAGAAGTCGAAATCACGGGCACCAGTGCGATAGAGATTGCAACTGGTAAGCCCGCGGTAGTCGGCCCTATTGAGAAGATGTCGAAGTCAAAGCGGAACACGGTCGATCCCGAGGACATTATCGATACCTACGGTGCCGATGTCGCCCGCCTATTTGTCCTGTCCGATTCTCCGCCAGAGCGGGATGTGGAATGGTCAGAATCGGGTGTTGAGGGATCGTGGCGCTTTGTCCAGAAAATCTGGGCCGCCTTTGATTCCCTGCCAGAAGGCGCACCTGGCCCCTTACATGTCGCAACGGGTGTTGGTGGTGCCGCACTAGACCTGCGCCGAGCTGGCCATAAGGCCATTGCAGCTATTAGCTTGGCAGTTGATAGCTACCGCTTCAACAGCGCTATCGCCCAGTTCCATGAATTGGTTGGCCATATCCGTCGCGCCGAGAGTGATGAGAGTGCGGACATGTTGGCGGCCCGGGCGGAAGTCTTGGGCATTCTCGCCCGCGTGATCCAACCCTTTACGCCCCATTTGGCTGAAGAAGCCTGGGCGCGTCTCGGCGGCGAAGGCTTTGTTTCCGCTGCGCCTTGGCCAGAAGCTGATCAAAGCCTGTTGGCTGAAGCCACCATCATGCTGCCGGTTCAAATCGATGGCAAGAAGCGTGGCGAGCTGCATGTCGCCAAAGGTACGTCCAAGGAAGAGTTGGAAGCTTTAGCTCTGGCTTTACCCGAGACGGCACATTTCCTTGCGGGTCGAATTGTGGCTAAACTCATTGTGGTTCCCGATCGGATCATCAACATCGTGACCCGTGAAGCATAGGATGGGCAAGGCCTTGGCAAAGATTAGTGGGTCTGCTTGGATGGTGGGGTTGTCTCTCACACTCGCAGGTTGTGGTTTTCATCCAGTCTATAGCACGCAAGGTTCTGGCATCGGGCCGGTGACCATTGCTGCTATTGAGGGCCGCACCGGTTATTATCTGCGCCAAGAGCTTGATCGCCGCGTGGTCTTGGAACAGGGCACGGGAACCCCCCGTGTTTTAAGCGTTAAATTTGAGCGGACCTTCACGCCTGCTGCGCAAGGTACGGATGGTATTTCCACCCGAAACGAGATGACGGTAACGGCTACATATACTTTGGCCGCTGCGCCGCCGCTGCCGGCCATTCGCGGCAGCGTTACGACCAATGTTGCCTATGAAAGCCTCGACCAAGCCTATGGCGATGTGGCGCTGCAGGCAGATGCTGAAGAGCGCGTTGCCGGACAGATTGCTGAGCGGCTTTGGCTCGATCTGCAGCGGCAAGTGCGGGCAGCACGATGAAGCTGACGGGTTCCGCGGCCACCAAAGCTGCGCAAAAGGACCTGTCGCCGCATTTTGTGATCCTGTCCGGCCCGGATTCTGGCCAATTGCGCCGGCTGGCGGAGGGAATTGCACTCCGGCACCAGACCCAAAACCCTGAGCTAGAGTTTAAGCGCTTTTCCGAAGATGACTTGAAGGCCAATCCAGGTGGTGTGGAAGAGGCGATCAGCAGCCCATCTCTATTTGGTGGCGCGGCGATTGCCCACGTAAGGGTGGGCGGTGAAAAGGACGCCTCCTTGCTGACGGCCTTACTCGAGCGGTTGGATAAGGGTGGCCCCAAACCAGAAGGCGTGCTGATCTTGGACGTCGGCGATATTGGCCGGAGCTCTAAGACACGCAAAATCTTTGAAGACTCCGGACACGCTTGGTCACTGCAACTTTATGAAACGACGCGCGATGAATTGCTTGGTGTCGCCCGTGCCGAGGCGAAGGCCGCGGGTGCCAGCATAGAGCCTGACGCCTTGTCGGCCGTGCTTGAAGCCGTTGCCCAAGATACTGATTCTGTGGCGGCGGAAGTGCAGAAGCTCGCGGTCTATGCAGGCCCTGCTGGGTTGATTGATTTGGCCTGTGTTGAAGCAGTTGGCTCTGGCGGGCGTGAAGCCGGTTTGGATGAAGCTATTGATGCGGCGTTTTCGGGTAATCCCTTTTTGATGGTCCAGCGCCTCGAGCAAGCATTTGGCAGTGGGGCTAATGCGGTTGCCATCCTGAATGCGACAGGCCGCCGTGTCCGCTTGTTGCTGCAAGTCCGCGCCGGTGTTGAGGGTGGTGGCAATGCCGTTGATATCCTGAAGCACCCGAAGATGGGGGTATTCTGGAAACGCCAAGCCGAGGTCGCCCGTCAAGTCGGCTTTTGGAGCCGTTCGGCCTTGGAAGATGTCTTAACCGCGACCTTGGAGGCCGATGGGCAAGTCAAGCGGGCGGGATCTCCCGACACCGCTTTGGTTGAGCAGCTCTTGATCCGCATCGCCAAGCGAGCGGAACGGATGGCCAAGCGCTAATTCTAGTCGTTTTTGCCAGCGCGTTGGTCGCGCCAAGCTGCGATCCGAAGGCGAAGCGCGTTCAGCTTAATAAAGCCTTCGGCATCTTTTTGATTATAACCACCCGCCGCATCAAAGCTGATGAGTTCTTTGTTATAGAGCGAGAGCGGGCTGGTACGGCCCTGTACATAGACCCCGCCCTTATAAACTTTCAAAGTGACTTCGCCTGACACATCCTCTTGGCTGGCGTCGATAGCGGCTTGAAGCATTTTGCGCTCTGGCGTGAACCACATGCCGTTGTAGATTAGGGTAGCATAGCGCGGCATCAACTCGTCTTTTAGATGCATGGCACCACGGTCCAGCGTAATGCTCTCCATCGCGCGGTGGGCTTGCCACAAAATTGTGCCGCCTGGGGTCTCGTAATAGCCGCGCGACTTCATGCCGACGAAGCGGTTTTCAACCAGATCCAGGCCGCCGACGCCGTTTTCAGCGCCAATACGGTTAAGTTCAGCTAATAATGCCGCAGGGCCATAGGCTTTGCCATTGATCGAATTTGGGTCGCCGCGCTCAAAACCGATGGTGATAAGAGTTGCTTTGTCCGGTGCTTCTTCCGGCGTGATGGTGCGACGGTCTAATCGCTTTGACACCAGATCGGGTACAGGTTCATTCGGATCTTCCAGCACGAGGCCTTCGGAGGAGGTGTGCAGTAAATTGGCGTCAATTGAAAAGGGAGCGTCTTGCTCTTTGCCAGTTGCAATCTCTATTCCGTGCTTTTTGGCATAGGCGATTAGGTCTGGGCGGCCTTGGAAACTCCACTCACGCCAAGGCGCAATGACCGTGACGTCGGGCTTGAGCGCATAATAGGATACTTCAAACCGTACCTGGTCATTGCCTTTGCCGGTTGCGCCGTGACACACGGCATCAGCCCCCACAAGATTTGCAATTTCGATCTGGCGCTTAGCGATCAATGGCCGCGCGATCGAGGTGCCCAACAAATAGACCCCTTCATATAGCGCATTGGCGCGGAACATCGGAAACACATAATCGCGGACAAATTCATCACGCAGGTCATCGATGAAAATATTCTCCGGCTTTACCCCAGCCGCTAGCGCTTTGGCACGCGCTGGGCCCAATTCCTCACCCTGACCCAGATCGGCGGTGAAGGTCACGACTTCGCAGCCATAGGTTTCTTGCAACCATTTGAGAATGATCGAGGTGTCGAGACCACCAGAATAAGCGAGAACGACTTTGTTGACTTTGCGTTGGGTGGTCATAGGGCTTGGGTTCCAAGGCTGAAGAGCATGGGTGTCGTGCTAGGCAATCCCCGTCGTGAGATCAAGCGGCCAAAGCAACATCTGATCCGCTAACTCCGTGTCATACAAGCAAGGGTCTCAGCCTCGCTTGTCTTTGTTGAGCCATTTAAGCGCAAAAGCCAGGTGCACCATATGTGCCAACACAAAGGTGAAGGCCATAAACACCCGAGACGTTCCCAATGAAACAGCCTCCTTGGTCAATTGCTCGTTTGGCAGACGATGGGCAAGGATCGTTAGGAGCAGCCCGAAGCCCGCGGCAAGTGCTGGCGCAAACAACAGGGCAAACCGCCGTGGTGCTGACCATGTGGGCTTTCCTTTCAGCCCAAATTGCATCGGGACTTGTGCCCCGGGATCAATTTTTGCGGCTGCAGACGCCGAAATCAACGTCATCAGTATTAGGCCAGCGACAAAGCATAGATCCCCGGTCCACAGCAGAAAGTGAGAAAAATCGAGCGGGTTCACCTGCCGACTAGAGCACCATATCGTCCCCTTGGATAGGGGTTCTCAGCGCATTTCGATCCAAATGGATTAAGGTTGCAGGCTCGATCTAGAATGGAACAACTGGTATTGCTCTAGACCACAACTTGTGTGCCCAGTTCCACCACACGCCCAGAGGGAATGTGGAAGAAGTCCGTCGCATTGGTCGCGTTCTTGGACAGGAAAATATACAAATGATCCTGCCACAAAGGCATGCCCGACGTGCTGGATGCCACAATCGTACGATGGCCTAAGAAGAAGCTCGTCGACATAATGTCAAACTTCAGCCCCTGCTTCCGGCACATGGTCAGTGCTTTGGGAATATTGGGGCTTTCCATGAAGCCGTAGTTAACGATGACGACGCGGACGTCGGGGATGATTTCTTCAATTTCGATCCGGTCGGCATCGGCCACGCGTGGTGTCTCGGCCGTGCGAACACTCAGGATCGCAATCTTCTCATGCAGAACCTTATTGTGCTTGAGGTTATGCATCAGCGCCACCGGCGCCAGATCCGGGTCGCTCGTCAAGAAAATGGCGGTCCCGGCAACGCGATGCGGTGGGTGGGCCATAAGGGTCTTTAACAGGTCACGCAGCGGGATTGAATCGCGCCTTGTTTTCTCGGAGAGGATTTGGCTGCCTTCCTGCCAACTCCACATGATCACCACAATCGCAGCCCCCAACACGAGTGGGAACCAAGCACCATGGGGGATTTTGAGTATTTGCGAACCGAGAAAGACAATATCCAAGGCTGCAATTGGAACCAACAATAGGGCAGCTTGGAACCCATTCCACTTCCACAAACGCGTAACCACCGGCACAGCCAACAGTGTGTCCATAAACATGGCCCCGGTTATCGCGATTCCATAAGCAGATGTCAGGTTGCCGGAGGACTTAAAC
>JBEIEG010000066.1:0-10416 GCA_040383035.1 Hyphomonadaceae bacterium
CATGCCTATGTCTGTGGCAGTCGTCTTTGCGGCAGAACGCGCGGCTCTTTCCGGCGAACGCAGCAAAATGCAGGCTGCCGTTGATGCCGCCGCTCTTGCGGGTGCGCGCGAGATTGGCGTTTCCGGCGGTGAGGAACGCGACATTAAGGGCTATACGGAACGGTTTGCGAAAGAACTAACAAATCAAACCATTCCCCATGTTAAGACCACCTTTAAGGCCGAGCAATTAGTAGAGGGTGCCGTAAGAATTGATGGCGTGGGCACGCGGAATTCGTTTTTCGGGAATATGATTCCTAAAGGGGGCTTTGTCATCAAAGTTCGGGCCGAAGGAGAAGCCCTGAGTAAGCAGCCCTTGTGCGTGGTAGCCACAGGCAGTTCGGACGTAGCCCGTGCGATTGATGCCAAGGAACAAAGCCGCATCCTCGCCCCGAATTGCTTGATACACTCCAATGCCGATATGGAAGTCAGTGATAAAGCCGCAATTGACGCCGGTACCATCCAAGCCTCTGGCATCGCGGAAGGGTATGGTTATTCGCCAGAAGCCGATGAAGGCGCCCTCGTCCTTCGCGATCCTTTCCAATCCCGTGTGATTAAGAAGGCAAACCAGTGCCCCGCCGGGAAGGTGACAACGAAGGTGGTTACGAAAAATATCACTACCCTGAGCCCTGGCACTCATAGGACGAAATACATTGTACAAGGCTCGGGCAGGATCAACCTAAGACCGGGGGACTATTATTTCTGCCAACCTTTGGAGATCGCTGGCAAAGGGACATTGAATGGCGATGATGTCGTCCTGATCTTTGAAAATGGTGCCCTCACTGCCACTGGAGATGCAAAAGTAACTCTAACAGGTCGGAAGGCTAAGACATGGACCGGCTTCGTGCTTGTTTCGACGCGCGAAAACGAAGCCGATACAACTATATCCTCTTCATTTGTGGATAAGTTATTGGGGATCATTTATCTCCCCAACGGCGATTTATTCATCAATGCGAAAGGCAATGTCGCGGAAGATTCGCTTTGGAGCGTCGTGATTGCCCGTAACATTGCGATGGCCGGCGGTTCAACTTTGGTTATTAATGACAATTATGCAGGATCGGGTGTGCCAGTCCCAATGGGTGTTGGCAGTCAAACCCGCAGTGAAGAAGATGGAACGCGGCTTCGACGCTAGCCCTTGAAGGTGCTTCCTTGTGCACCGGCGTGGCTCAAGCGAGCGGTCAGACGATCAAAGGACTTTCCAAAACCAAGCCCTCGGCAACATTCAGCAACAGCTTCATCATCGGGGTTCTGCGTTGTTCGTTGGAGCAGACTAGATAGCCGGTAAAAACAGGTGTCGGCGAAGCAATGGCGCGATACACCAATCTGGGGTCCGGCGGACACTCAGCAGAATAAAAGAAACTGTAGCCGACCCCCAAAGCAATGGCTTCGCGGATCGTCTCACGTGTATGCAACTCGAGGATTGCGCATGGTTCGACGCCTGCTTGCGCCAGCGCTAACAGCGCTGTGCTGCGCGTGCGCGATGTTTTCTCTCGCACCAACAAACATTCATCGCCTAATTCGGCCAAATTGATGTCGACGTTGTTGGCCAATGGATGACTTGCATTGAGAGCAATCGAAAGCTGATCCCGGTACAAGACTTGATAGTGAAGGTCACTTTCAAAAATTGGGTCGCTACAAATTGCTGCGTCTACTTCGGCAGACTTAAGCCAAGTTAGCGCCTCGCTTGCATTACCAAGTCGAACCTTGGGCCGAATGAAGGGATCGATGGCCTGCAACCGATGCACCATCCTAGCCGCATAAGTTGGGCTATCGGATGCGAGGCGGATTTCTTGGCCGCTTGGTTGCACCGCATACCCGAGATAATCATCAATTTCGCTACTGATTGAAAACAGCTTTTGGGTCCGAACAAACAGGTCTCTTCCTGCCGTGGTCAGCGTTAGCGGCGGACGCCGCCCTTGTAAAAGCGCCACTTTGTGCCGCAGTTCCAGCGCCCGCAACTGTTCAGACACCGTCGATTGGGTAATGCCCAGCCGACGCGCAGCTTGTACAATCGAGCCTTCGCTCGCAACCGCGTGAAAAGCGCGAAGATGTTGAAGATTGACTGCCATAGGTCCCAAACCAACACGCTGTTCCCCTATAGCCACCAAGTTTGAAGTCTATGTGACGCATCGGCCGGACCGATGCCCTCCCTCGAAAAGACCGACTCACTGGGCTTGACCGAAGGTTCTAAAGTTAACCACGAGGCGGGAAGCCAGCGGCTAACACCCTCCTAGAGTTCATCCACCATGCGAGGGGATCGTCATGACACGCAAAACAATTGTAGCTTCAACAAGTGCCGTTGCACTTTTGGCCAGCTTGATGCTGGCACCAGCGGGCGCTCGCGCTCAAGCAGCACAAGCGACAGACACGCCGGAATCCGCAAGCGCAGAAGTAGTTGTTGTAACTGGCCAGCGCGTTGCGCGTGGCAATAACGTGATCACACCTGTTCGCATTGAAACCTTGGCCGGCGGGCAGAACATTGTGGACGCCATCAAGCTTGTCCCCGGCGTATCTATTCGCGGCTCTGACACACTAAACAATGATCCTTGGACCTACGCAATCAACATCCGGGGTTTTGAAGTCAATCAGCGTAGCTCCAAAGTTGGCCAAACTCTTGATGGTATGCCACTCTTCAACGCTTCTTACTATTTGGGCGGTTCGCCAGCGCAAAAATACATCATTAGTGAAAACGTCTCCCAAATTGTCGTTAGCCAAGGCACAGCGGACGTCGGCTCCCCCGCATCAAACGCTTTGGGCGGCACTTTATCTTATTCTAGTCGTGCGCCTTCGCTAGAAGCAGGCGGCCTCGTAAAAGTAACAATCGGCGATTTCGACACCCGACGTTATTTTGGACGCTATGATTTTGGTGAGATGTTTGGCAATACGCGTATCAGCGTTTCGGCTCAAAAGCTCGATGCCAAGCTCTGGCCCCACAAAGGCTCAACCCCAGCCGCGATTGAGCAATTTTCAGTAGAAGGCAAAAGTGTCACGGACTTTGGCCAGCTCACCATGACGCTCTTTGCGAGCTATAATGACAGCGATGATGATCCTATCATCGAATTGTCGCGCGCCAACATCAATCGTTTGGGCCTTGATGTTGATGGGTCGTCAGCGACTTGGAACACATTGAACAACGCGCCGAACGAAAACTGGGCCGACGATTGGGCCGCTGTTCGCGAAAATACCTTCGCTTATGCCAAGTTCAATTATGAGTTTAGCGATGCGCTTTCGGTTGAAGTCGCACCCTATATCCAAAAGAATGACGGCGTCGGTGAGTTTTCACCCCCAGGCCTGCAGCCACGCATTGTAACCAATGCAAGCGGCGTGCGCGAGCAAGTCATGTTTGGCAATTCCAGCTCACGTTCACGGACAGCAACCTATCAGAATGCTGCTGGCAATGCTGTATTCAACTATACGGGCGGGGTTGCGGACACCTATCGTGCGCTGGATGGCAGCACGGTTTCATCCGCTGATTGCTATAATGTGGATGGCACACTGAAGCTGACCAATGGCGCCCCAACCTGTGCGCAAGGCCAGTCTTACCGCAACAGCCTTTATTATCACACCCGCTCGGGCGTTGTGATCAATGGGCAATATGAAGTGGGCAACCACAAAATCCGCGCCGGTGTCTGGTTTGAAACTATGGACCGTGACTTCGGCCGGGCATGGCTGCGCTATGATGATATCCGTAAAGGGCCAATCATCGTGGCTGGCTCGACGTATCGCCAAGACTTTGAGCAGAACTTCAAAACCGATCTGATCAAACTTCATATTGCAGATGACTGGACCGTCAATGATCGTCTGACGGTAAGCCTTGGCTTACAGCACTTCATCATCGACATTTCCGGCACAACCAAAGACGAGAGCCGTTACGCTGCCAATGGCACCTTTAATGGGCCAACCAGCGCATCGGTCAACAGCGATAGCGAAGACATTTTGCCGTCAATCGGTGCCGTCTATGATGTCACAGATCATCTTCAAGTGTTTGGTGGCTATTCCCGCAACTTCGGCGCAATTGGTGATTGGGCCCTCGAAAAGACCGGGACTGATTTCAAAAACTTGGAACCAGAAATCACCCAAAACCTCGAAGCCGGCGTCCGCTATACCTCAAGCCGCATTGCTGCTGCTGCAACCCTGTTCAAGACTGAAAACGATAATGCGATCATCTTCTTGGATGAGACATTCGCATCATCAACGGGTGGCATCAATTACAATGTCGGCACCGGCGGCACCTATGTGAATGCGCCAGGCGGTATCGAAACAACCGGGATTGAAGCCAGTGCACGGGTGAAACTCACCAAAGAGCTCGGCGCTTATCTCTCGCTGACATCCTTGAACAGCGAATACAGTGCTGCATTCAACGCTGCCAACTATGGTGCCAGCCGTCGCACGGTTGTTGCGGCAGGCAACAAGGTTCCAGGTACACCGGATATCTTGGTTGGTGCAGCACTGGACTACCAAAAAGGGCCGTTCAAAGGTGCCGTAACGGCTCGCTACGTCGGTGAATCAGAGGGCGACGCTCAGAACCGACCTGAATTGGTGGTGCCCAGCTATACTTTGGTTGATGTCTCGGGAAGCTACCGGATGGAGACTGCCAATAATGGCTATGTTGAAGCACAGATTGCGATAAACAACATCACAAACGAACGCTATATCGGCGGGATTTTGGATGAGTTCAACCAACGTTACACACCGGGTGCACCGCGCAGCGTGCACTTTACGCTCAGCGTTGGTTTCTAGGGTCTTAGATAAAGCGCAGGCGTGTTCCAGTGACGAGCACGCCTGCACTTGTCTTCACTCACTAAGGACAATGAGATGAATGCTTCTGATCGCTCCAGCGATGTGATCGTCGTTGGAATGGGGATTGTTGGTTTAGCCCATGCCCTTGCGGCCGCCAAACTTGGCAAAAGCGTTACAATTATAGACCGCCAGCCCCATGCAGTGGGAGCAAGCGTTCGGAACTTCGGATTTGTGACAATCACCGGGCAGGAGCGCGGCGATTTTTGGGGCTTAGCGCTGCGTGCCCGCGATATCTGGGCTGAAGTGGCAGAAGCTGCCCAAATTCCTATTCTGCACCGCGGCTTGGCCATGGTGGCAAAACGACCAGAGGCAAGCGCTGTTTTAGAGGCCTTCATGGCAACCGAAATGGGCGAAGGATGCGAGCTTTTGACTGGCGAAGCCTTCAAAAAAAGCCATTCAACACTAGACCTCAATCAGTTTGAGAGCGTTCTTGTCAGCCCTCATGAAGTGCGGGTAGAGCCTCGGACCGCATTGGCCGCGATTGCTTCTTGGCTCAAAAACGCATTTGGCGTCCGCTTTGAAACCCTCACCAGCGTTCACGCGATTGAAGGCGGGAAAGTCACCACGTCGCATGGCGTCTTTCAGAGCGAGATTGTCTTTGTTTGCCCGGGCGATGATCTTTCAACCCTCTACCCCGATGTGATGGCCCAACGAGGGGTGACGCGTTGCACACTTCAAATGTTGCGTTTGGCGGCCCCCACTTATCAATTACCCCACGCCTTTATGTCCGACCTCGGTTTGCTGCGTTATCGCGGCTATTCGCAATTACCTGGAATCGAGGCTCTCGCCCAAAAACTGCAAGCAGAGCAGAGCGCGCACTTGGCTGCAGGCATACATCTGATCGCGGTTCAAAGCGGCGATGGCTCCTTGGTCGTGGGCGATAGTCATGTCTATGGGCAGGCTGAAAATCCGTTTGCCACGATCGACTTCGAGAATTTGATTTTGGACGAATTTGCCAGCGTATTTGCAGGCAAGGTTCCGCCTGTCATCGAACGCTGGGTCGGCACCTATGCATCATCTTCTGACCAGCAATGGTTTGTCGAAACGCCCGAGCCCGAGGTGCGCTTAAGTGTGGTGACCAGTGGGGCGGGCATGTCAACGGCGTTTGCAATTGGTGAACGCGTTGTTCGGGAGACATTTCAATGAAGAACCAAATCAAAGCCGTGCTTTTCGACTGGGCTGGCACCATGGTGGACTTTGGATCACGCGCGCCGGTTATGGCCATGCAGTCGGCGTTCCTCGCCTGTGGCGTTGAGGTGAGTGAGGCTTCGGTGCGCGCTCACATGGGTAAAGCCAAGCGCGACCACGTGATGTCCATGTTTGCCGATGAGGACGTGAGCTCGCGTTGGATCAAAGCCAAAGGCTCCCACCCAGGCGAGGCTGAGGCAGACGTCCTGATGATCGAGTTAGAGCCAGCCATGGCTAGAGAGGCCGCTAAAGCGAGCAAATTAATCCCCGGCGCCAAGGCGGTATTTGAAGGTCTGATCGCCTCTGGCATCAAAATTGGATCGTCTACGGGCTATACGCACACCATGATGGCGGAAGTTGTGCGGCTGGCCGCTGACCAAGGCTATCACCCCCAAACCATTTTATGCGCTGGTGATACCAGCGAAGGCAGACCCGCCCCGTTCATGTTGTGGCAAGCCATGATCAATCTCGCTGTCTGGCCCGCACGGACTTGTGTTGCGGTTGATGATGCCCCTGTTGGTATAATTGCAGGTCGCGAGGCGGGCATGTGGACGGTTGGATTAGCAGGGTCTGGCAATGCCCTTGGTCTTGATGAAGCAGCCTATGATGCACTTGATCCAATGACACGAGCCGAAATGCTAAAATCAGCCTCTGTTGATTTTGTCGAAGCCGGTGCCGATTTTGTCATCGCCACCATCGCCGACCTGCCGGGAGTACTCGGATTGATCGAAGCCAGCATCGCCAAAGGCCTGACGCCAGGCGCTGCACCGTCGCTTCTCGATCGCTCCGTGACGGGGTAATCCAAGGCTCTTGCACAGAAATGCGGGTGGGAGTGGGGGCGTGACCTGAGTCATTAGGCTTAAGCAATTGCCTACGACTTGAATCAAGTTTTTATAAAAAAGCCCCACTGGGAAGCGTACTCGCTTAATTCGATCGTGGTAAAAACGGCTTGTGGGGCCTGATTTGGAGTGCGTTCATGTCGAAACTCAAAGCGCGCATCAAGGAAAAAGCGCTAGTTGCAGACGAGGCCGGAATAGTCTCACTGGAATATGGCTTGATTGCGTCGCTCGTGGCCGTCGCTCTTATCACGGGATTGTCCTCACTCGGCAATAATTTGGCCACTTCCTTCGTGGCGGCTGCTGACGCAATTCTGGCTGGTGCGGACCCAGTGCCACCTTCCGACGCAGAGCGCCCATATCAATAGGGATGGCTCGAAAACTTCAGACTTTATCGTCACCCTTCGCTCCACAACTTACGTGTCGGTATCAGTTGACTGACCAAGTGACCTTTTAGGCAGCTAACAGCAATCTCACCAATGAACATGGATTGCGCTATCGAAGCACTTTAGCTCATCCGTATGAGCTTGAGTATTTTGGCCGCCGGTTCATCTTTGGGGTATGGGTGCGATATTAGAGCCCCCTGCTTTATCGGATGGAGTGTATAGGACAGCATCGCTGGTGCTTCTTTGCGCGCTCGTGCACGCGCCAAGAAGTCGGCATCTGAAGGCCGATTGAAGTCGCAATTGCTCCACCTTCACGCACCTTGCAAGGTTGATCTTGCGGCAGGTCGCCGCGGTCTAAGTCATTATGCTGAAGCAATTGCTGACAGTTTCAATCAAGTTTTTATAAAAATGTCTCAAAGGGCGGCAAAGTCGCTTAATTGCATCCTGCTAATAGGAAAAAATCATCGACCGGGTTTGGAGTGTAATCGTGTTGAAGGTCAGTGCGCGCGGGAAGCTAAGAAAACTGATTTCAAACGAGGCCGGAACAGTCGGACTGGATTATGGCATGATTGCATCCATCTTGGCCGTCGCGCTAATCACCGGCTTGTCACCAGTTGGAAACAATTTGGGAACGTCTTTCAGGACTGCGGCGGACGCAATTCTTGCGGGTTCATCACCAAAACCGCCGCCGCCCGCTGGAGCGCCCCCAACTGCTGCCCCAGGGACATTAGCGCCTAAGGTAAAACCATAAGAACTCTCTTGTATGTCCTGATCACTCGCGCCGCAGCTTTGGTGTAGGACTTATCGATATATTCATGAGTTTAGGGGAAGACGAAAATTCGGGCAACTGGCGGGTTGAGTATGCGTTTTCTTAAAGCTTTGCCGACAGGTCTAATACGGATTTTGTTTGCCTGTAGCTTTGCCGCAATCTTGGCACTTAGCCTTTCAAAGACTGAAATATCCCAACGCGTTGAAACTGCACTTGCTGATCATTGGCAGTTTAGAGATCGCCTAGAACCGTCAGAAGATACCATCATCATTTTTATTGATGAAGAAGCTGTGCAGACAATGGGATTTTATCCCTTTGATCGCCGCTTGATGGCAAAGACTCTAACGATACTGAATCAAGCCAATGTAGATCGTATTTACATTGACGCTGGCCTGAGCATTCCAGACTCAGAAGTGGACGATTTACAGCTAGAGAACGCCATCGCCGCTCTCGGGCCCGAAAAGATAGCCCTGCCGGTTTCGCAGATAGAGAATCCAGATGGCACTTATCGACTCATTCAGCCGCTTGGACGGTTTAGCCGGCATGCGACACTGGTTATGTCCAAATTCGAGATTGATGCTCAACAAAAATTGCGCGCCGTCAGTGGCTTGCCAGATGAGAAGCTAGCCCTCTCTGCCGATTGGTTAAACAGTCGCACCGACCTTCGCGTCGGTCAACTGCCGCTCAATTTCCAAATTTCGGTACCAAAGTTTAAGCGCTATTCCTTTTTAGATGTTGCTGCAGGCCGGATCGAGCCCAGCGCTTTGCGTGGCAAGAAAGTGATTATCGGTCTGGCTCTTAAGACCCCACAATTCACCCTCGTTGCGCCAACGCAAGGGCCAATTGTTCGTGCCGAGGCGATTGCCCTGGCAACGGCAACGGCCAACACCGACTTTGCGAGACATAAGTGGACGCCCGTTGGACAAGTGGGTTTAGGGCTCGCCGCAACTCTACTGGCTACCCTGATCATTTATCGTTTGAGCTGGGGAACAGGACTGCTCGCAACCATCGTGCTTGTCGTGTGCTGGTTCCCCATAGCCCAGTATCTTTGGATTACCCACAAAATACAGGTTCCAATTCTGACGCCAGCTTTTTGCTTCTTGCTTACTTGGCAGATTCTAAAGCTTGATGAGAGCTTTCTAGGCCAATTAGCCTTGCGGATCCGCAAGAGCCTTTTTGGTGTCGGGCAGAATGCACTTCTGGCAGCGGCAGAAGTTATCGCCGAGCCAGCGATTGTCTTCAATAGCTCTGGAAAATTGCTGGGCGCAAACGAGGCGTTCAAGGCACTTAGAAGCGCCCAGCTGACAAGTGAGGACACCCATACATTGCCTAGCAGCTTGGATGCGTTGTTCCTTTCGGCCGAGCATTTATTGGCTCTACCAAAGGCCGAGCTGGCGACAGGCCAAATCGATGTGCAATCCAAGCAGGGCAACCAGGAGTTCGAAGCGAGTGTACGGTGGGTAGGGTCGCTTACCAGTTCGATTGCAATTGCCAGTCTCAAAGATGTCACTGAATCGCGCCAAAGAGAGCGCGCCTTGTCCCAACTTGCCTATAAGGATGTGCTGACGGGCGTTGGAAATCGGACAGCATTTCAGGTTCAACTTAAGTCCATGACCGAATCTGCCACCAGCGAGCCATTTGCCGTTTTGGTGATTGATTTGGATGGCTTTAAGGCGATCAATGATAAACATGGGCACCATGCTGGCGATCAATTGCTGGTTGGGATTGCAAACCGGATCAGTGGTCTTTTGCGTCCGCAAGACTTTGTCGCCCGTATGGGAGGAGATGAATTCACAATTCTCTATCCCAGTGGCGAACTCGATGCCGTTGAAACCTTCACAGACAGGCTCATTCGCGCAATCTTAGAGCCTGTTGAGATTGATGCAGGAACCGTGCGGGTGGGGGCCAGTGTCGGCGTCGCACTGTGTCCAATGCACCATTATGATGGGTCAACTGTTGTTAAAATGGCGGATGCGGCCATGTATGTCGCCAAACGGCAAAAGCCAGCTTTTGCAATCCACGGCATGGCTGAACCCCAATCATGCCGGCGTCAACAAGGGTCCTTTTAGGGCGCTCTAGACTCCGACGCGACAGCGCGATTGGTGTCAGGTGATATCTGTCACAGTATCAAGGCCTTAGGAACCTGAGGAATGCGGGCAACGACGACCTCTTTCCGCTTCCGGCTTATGCCATAGATGACGCGGTCCTTGCCCACGCTTCGGTCCCAAGCCCAGCCTTGCCCTTCAAACGGCACAGCGATCTTGGTGACATAGTCTAGCACTACCCCTTGTTTTGGTAGTCTGAGAACATAAAGTTCTGCCGCATCATGGCCGGTTACATAGAGCAAGCCATCGTCGCCCCAATCACCGCCGGAACTGGAACTTACGCCCCAAGTTGCCAC
>JBEIEG010000067.1:0-10364 GCA_040383035.1 Hyphomonadaceae bacterium
ACCACATTGCCAAACTCATCGGCGATCACTTGGATTTCGATGTGGCGTGGCT
Organism: Hyphomonadaceae bacterium; assembly: GCA_040383035.1. GTDB lineage: Bacteria > Pseudomonadota > Alphaproteobacteria > Caulobacterales > Aquidulcibacteraceae > Aquidulcibacter. The sequence continues at coordinate 53 of JBEIEG010000067.1, forward strand.
TGCCGAGGTATTTTTCGAGATAGACTGTGTCATCGCCGAAAGCATTTTTCGCTTCGGTGCGGGCCATCGACAAAGCGACCGACAACTCATCCTTAGAATGGGCGACTTTCATGCCGCGACCACCACCACCGGCGGAAGCCTTTACCAGAACGGGATAGCCAATTTCTTCGGCAACCGCCAAAGCGGTCTCGTCATCTGTAATGCCACCGTCAGAGCCAGGCACTACGGGGATACCGGCCGCCTTTACAGCAGCTTTGGCAGCAATCTTATCGCCCATCATGCGGATATGTTCGGCGCGCGGGCCGATAAAGACTAAACCATGCGCATCGATGATTTCTGCAAAGCGGGCATTTTCAGACAGGAAGCCATAGCCCGGATGGATTGCTTGCGCCCCTGTAATCTCGCAGGCCGCGATTAAGGCTGGGATATTCAAGTACGACTTCGCAGCAGCTGGCGGGCCCAAGCAGACGCTTTCATCGGCCAAGCGAACATGCATCGCGTCCGCGTCCGCCGTGGAATGGACCGCCACGGTGGTTATGCCCATTTCTTTGCAGGCGCGGTGGATGCGCAGGGCAATCTCGCCGCGGTTGGCGATCAGAACTTTATCAAACACCTGTGTGTCTCCTGACTATTCGATCACGCAGAGCGCTTCGCCATATTCAACGGGTTGAGCATCATGGACAAGAATAGCCGTTACGGTCCCCGAGCGGGGCGACGGCACAGGGTTCATGGTCTTCATTGCTTCGATGATGAAAAGCTGTTGGCCTTCCTTCACCGTGTCGCCCACTTTGATGAACGGCGATGCGCCAGGTTCTGGCTGGGTGTAAACTGTGCCGACCAACGGAGAGGCGACGGCACCTGGATGCTTGGCAGGATCAGCGGCAGGAGCTGCTGCTGCAGCAGCAGTTGGCACCGGAGCGGCTGGCATTGCGGCTACTGGTGCCGAAGCAACCGGCACATGGGCTTGGACCATTTGAGGCGCGATATTGGCTTGACGCGCAACACGCACGCGAACCCCTTCGTTTTCTACTTCAATCTCGCTCAGGTCCGTATCGCGCAGGATACGCGCCAGATCCTTGACCAATTTTGTGTCGAATCCTGATTGGCTCATTCGTCTCTCCTATAGGTCCTTCTTCAGACCTTTGTTTTGGGGCAAAAGGGTCAGCTTTTGACCGATAGTTTCTTGGATAGGGCTTCGATACCCAGCACGTAAGAGTGCAGGCCGAATCCCGCGATCGTGCCGGTAGCTGCCATACCGACATAAGAATGATGGCGGAAAGCTTCGCGCCGCAACGGGTTCGACAGATGGATCTCGATGACAGGAATGCTCATGGCCTTGATCGCATCATAAATTGCAAGCGAGGTGTGGGTGAGTGCACCGGCATTGAGCAAAACGCCAGCACCATGCTCACGGGCTTCTTGCAGCCAATCCACCAATTGGCCTTCGCTATTGGACTGACGGAAGACAAGCTTCATCCCCAAGCGTTCGGCCAGCGCCAAGCAAGCGGCTTCTACATCCGCCAGCGTATCGGTCCCGTAAATCTCAGGTTCGCGCGTGCCCAACAGGTTGAGGTTTGGCCCATTGAGCACAAAAATCGCTTTTTCCATGGACTAGGTGTAACCTTGCTTTGCCTAAAGGGAAAGGTGGCCATGCTGAAATGGATGCATCTTATGGCCGCTTTCCTGCACAACTACCTTGATCAAACCAAGCAAGCCCTCCCATATCACCCGCCAATGAGGGTGCGATGATTATTTATCTCAATGGTGAAGAGCATCAGGTTGAACCGGGGACAAGCTTAACGGCTTTGGTCTCGAACCTTGTCGCTGATCCACGCGGCGTGGCGATTGAACGTAACCGGGCAATTGTGATGAAGTCGCAATGGGATCAGACCATTTTGGCTGACGGTGACCAGTTAGAATTTGTGCAATTTGTAGGCGGGGGATGAGGGTTTGACCGAAGCAACTAAGGACCTCAATCACGATGATAGCTGGACCGTTGCCGGGCGCACTTTCTCCTCGCGCTTGATCATCGGCACAGGCAAGTATCGCGACTATGCGCAAAATGCGGCGGCGGCAGAGGCTGCGGGCGTCGAAATCGTCACGGTGGCCGTGCGACGGGTGAATTTGTCTGACCCCACCCAGCCGCGTCTGACAGACTTTGTTGACCCTAAGCGCTATACTTTTTTGCCCAATACGGCGGGCTGTTTCACGGCCGAAGATGCGTTGCGCACGCTGCGGCTTGCCCGTGAAGCAGGCGGTTGGAGCTTGGTGAAGCTGGAAGTGCTGTCAGACCAGAAGACACTTTATCCAGACATGATTGAAACACTCGAGGCCACCAAGGTTTTGGTGAAAGAGGGCTTTGATGTGATGGTCTATTGCACCGATGACCCCGTCTTTGCGCGTCGCTTAGAAGATGCAGGCGCGTGCGCCATTATGCCTTTGGGTGCACCGATTGGCTCGGGCCTTGGCATCCAAAATCCCGTCAATATCCGCTTGATCGTCGAAGCCGCTCGCGTACCCGTTTTGGTCGATGCAGGCGTTGGCACGGCGTCAGAGGCCGCCATTGCGATGGAACTTGGTTGCGATGGGGTTTTGATGAATACCGCCATTGCCGAGGCCAAAGACCCCATTCGCATGGCGCGCGCCATGAAGCACGCAGTCCTAGCCGGTCGCGACGCCTATTTGGCAGGTCGCATGGGGCGCAAGCGTTATGCTGATCCATCCAGCCCCTTGGCGGGCCTGATCTAGCCGCATTATCTGCGTCATTTGCTTGACGCTTTTACAGGGCGGGCCTACCCCGCCCACACACCGGGGAGCCCCACGATGAGGGGCTGAGAGGCCATAAACGATCCTTGAGGATTGTCGTGTGGCGACCCGTAGAACCTGCTCCGGATCATGCCGGCGAAGGGAGGGGGCTTTATGACTTTATCACTCGTTATTCTCGCTGTGGCGCAAGCTGGGCCACCTGTTTCTCCCGTAACCTTCGTCATGCGCGAAGATTGGCCGCGGGTTGAAGTAATCACCGTTCGTGGGCGAAAGGAATCGAACTTTAAGATCGCTGCTGCCGCGGTTACACTCCCCCCAGAAAACATTGCTTCAGTTGACGACATAGCAACCGCCGTCCCCGGCGTCTGGATGGTCAATGACCAAGACCCAGGTACCAATATTCTGTCCATCCGGGGTGCGACAACGGATCGCTTGCAACAGGCCTCTGTTGCCATGTTGCTGGACGGTGTGCCTTTGGCCGATACCGAGCTTTTCACGCCGCGCTTCTATGACGTCCGCGCGATTGAAGTTCTGAAAGGTCCACAAGGGGCGTTATTTGGCAAGAATGCTTCGGGCGGTGTCATTGGCATCCGCACAATGACCGGCGCTTCTTACGTCATAGCAACCGCCGGCAATGGCGGCTTGGGCGAGATCGAGGCTGCCCATAGCTTGGCAATTGGACCCGACTGGAACTTGCGGGTCGCTGGCCTGTGGTCGTCCGCCGATGGATGGATTAAAAACACCACCCTCAATCGCTTGGTTGATGCGGTCGAAACCCGCAGTGGACGCTTGCGCCTAACCGGTCCCGCCTTAGGCTGGGACTTCGACTTCAAGTTTCAATATCTCGAAGATGAGGGCGGGGCTGCTTGGGCAAGCTCGAACAATGTTACAGGCAAAAATGCAGGGCGGTTGTCTGGCAACGTTCTGATCAATCCAATCGGCGATTATCCCGGCCAATCTAAACGGCGCTGGGGCCTCGGGGTCGCAAAGGCCTCCCGCCCGCTCGCAGGCGGCACTTTGTCTGGCTATGTCGCGCGGGATTCCTATGCAAAGCGTTGGGATGAGGAGTTGGACTATCGCCCGGGGCCTCTAACTTTCTTTGGCTTTCCAGCTTTCCCCAATGGCATTCAACCCATTCGTCAGCCCATTGATGTGCGCGCCACCACGGCCGAAGTGCGCTGGGTATCTAACGATAGTCAGGCTCTGACCCATCAATGGGGTCTGTTTGTTCAAGATACCGATAAGGACCGGACCGACGATTTTGGTCCCCTCCTGTTTGGCGGTCAGGCCCCACGCTACCCTACCCGCTCTCACCAGACTTCGGTGTTTGGCGGGCTTGGTTATCAGCTAACGACTGAGTTTAAGGTCGAAGCACAGGGCCGACTTGATCGTGACGAGCGGTCGCAAACGATTTTAAGCCAAGTTGGTGGGCCGGTGATCTCCCGTCGTGACGGCACGTTTGAGCGATTTCAGCCACGCGTCACCGCGCAATGGCTGAACGGGGACACCAATCTCTTCCTCACCTATGGCGAGGCCTATCGCCCCGGTGGGTTTAACCCGACCCCGGCCGCCAGCTCCATTTGGAAAGCGACCTATCGGCCAGAGATTACCACGTCTTTGGAGCTCGGCTGGAAACAGCGTCTGCCCATCGCTCTTGGTCGGCTCGAGCTGAATGTCTTCTCAAACAAGGTGCAGGACTATCAAAATTACACGTTCATCGACAATCAATCCGTGACCTTGAACGTGGATGAAGTGACGGTGAAGGGCCTAGAGGCCAGCATTTTCCTGCGACCTATCGATAGCTTCGAGCTTTCGGCAAGCTACGCACTGGCCGATACGAAGATTGATCGCTTCATCGCAACCGACCCGCTCTTGGGCTCCCCCGCTACGCGCGACTATAGCGGCAAGGCCATCCCCAATGCGCCAAAAGATACTGGCAAAGTTTCCGCAAATTACAGGCTAGACCTAAAAGAAGTTCGGTTGACCGGGCGCATTGATGCCAATTATGCTGGCAAGACCTTTTATGAGATCGATAATGTGCTTTATTCCCCAGCGCGTTGGTGGACCGATCTGACCATCAGTGCCAAGCGCGGCGACTGGACTGCAACCTTTCAAGCGCAAAACCTCACCGATGAGCGCTGGGCCATTTCTGCTTTTGGGCAAGGCATGACGGGTCTTTTGGCAGGTCTTGGCCCCGGTGGCCCTTTTGATACTTTCACCATCAATCGCGGGCGCAAAGTCACGTTCAGCCTGCGTAGGGAGTTTTAGGTCATGGCATTTACTGACGACGTCTGGACTGCCGCCGCCAAGTTACGCGAAGCCGTGCATGCCCATCCTTTTAACACGGAATTGGCCGCAGGCACTTTGTCCCGTGAGGCATTCGCCCATTATATGATCCAAGACAGCCTCTATCTGCAGGGCTATGCGCGGGTCCTGGCGTTGGGTGCGGCCAAAGCCCCAGCGGCCGACGAGATCTTAGAATTCTCCAAAGCTGCTGAAGTTGCGATTATCGTCGAGCGTGCGCTGCACGCCGGTTATCTTGAGCAATTTGGCATTGATCCCCGCGCTGCTGAAACTGCTGCTGCGACACCGGCTTGCGAGGCCTATGTAAACTTCATGCTGGCAACAGCCGTGACCGATAGTTTTGCGGTTCTTGCCGCCGCCGTTTTGCCATGCTTTTGGTTGTACCAAGATGTAGGTACCACCATCGCGAAAGAGGGTGCTCCCAATAATTTCTATCAGGCATGGATTGATACCTATGCGGATGAAGGTTTTGCCGCAGCAACGCAGCGCATGAAGGCCATCGTCAATGCAGCAGCAGAGGCTGCTGGACCTACAGAGCGCGGCCGCATGGAGGCAGCTTTCCTGCGCTGTGCCCAACATGAGTGGTTATTTTGGGATAGCGCCTACCACCAAAAGGACTGGCCTGTTCGCCCATGAAGCAAACCATGATGCACTTGTGCATCAGTGCGTTCAACTTATTGCGAAAACCTCTCTTCTTGTCAGCTTAAGCGCTTGAAGCAAGTGCAAGTCAGTTCATAAAGGAGAAAAGAGGAAACGCATTCCATGGGCCTATTCGACAGCATCAAGCGCGAGGTAACATTTTTTTCGGCTTTAAGTCGCACCAATAATTGGATGAAGGACTTAAGCCCGGACAGCCAAGTCTTGCTGCCGGACAATTGGGAAGCGATTTGTGACCAATTCAATTCCAAGCCTGCCATCATGTTCGAGGGCAAGACCTGGACCTACGGACAATTTGACGGGCGGGCGAACCTTTACGCACATTGGGCGGTCTCGATCGGCTTGAAGGCTGGGGACGTTGTGTCCCTCTTCATGCAAAACCGACCTGATTATTTGGCCGCTTGGTACGGCCTGACCAAAGTCGGGGTTATCGTGGCCTTGATCAATCACAATCTGCAAGGTCCATCACTCCTGCATTGTGTCACCATTGCCAAGTCCAAGGCCGCCATTGTTGGCGTTGAGCAGGCCGATTTGTGGGCCACAATCGATGGTCAACTGACTGATGTTTCGGTTTGGGCGGCGGGCGGTTTGTTCCCCAATGCCAATGACTTGGATCGCTCGTTAAATGCGCAGAGCAATAAGCGACCGTCGCGCGCCTATCGCGAAATGCTGACAGCTAAAGACCCCTGCCTTTATGTCTATACCTCGGGCACAACCGGAAATCCAAAGGCGGCAACTCTGTCGCATTTGCGGACCCAAGGCATGAGCCGGTCCTTTATTGCGGCGACCAAAACAGGACCGGGAGACCGTGTCTATTGCCCGTTACCGCTCTATCACGGCACAGGCGGTATCTGTGGTGTAGGCTTGGTCTTGAATACCGGGGCAACTTTGGTGTTGCGCCGTAAGTTTTCCGCTACCCAATTCTGGGACGATATTGTCGATCAGGAATGCACGGTCTTTGCGTATATTGGCGAATTGTTCCGCTATCTGGTCAGCATACCGCCACATCCAAAGGAACAGGCGCACAAGCTTAAGTCCTGTTTCGGAAACGGCTTGCGGCCCGACGTCTGGGCGCGTGCCGACGAGCGCTTCAAAATCCCGCTCATTTGTGAGTTTTACGGCTCTACCGAAGGCAATGTCAGTTTCATCAATGTGGAAGGTAAGCTGGGTGCTGTTGGCCGCATTCCAGGTTATCTGAAGAAGCGTTTCAATGTAGAACTGGTACGTTTTGATATTGAAGAAGAAAAGCCGATCCGAAACGAAGAGGGTCTCTGCGAGAAGTGCGCTTTTGATGAAGTTGGTGAGGCCATTGGCAAGATCGACACGACCAATGTACGCGCTCGCTTTGATGGCTATGCGAACGACAAAGCAGCGTCTGAAAAGAAGCTCTTGCGCGACGTTTTTGAAAAAGGCGACTTGTGGTTCCGTACCGGCGACCTCTTGAAGCAAGACAAGCTTGGCTATTTTTACTTCGTTGACCGGATTGGCGACACCTATCGTTGGAAGTCAGAGAATGTCTCGACCAATGAAGTGGGCGAGGCCTTGTGCATCTACCCAGGTATTGAGCAGGCCAATGTTTATGGCGTCGATGTCCCTCACGCGGATGGTCGTGCTGGCATGGCCGTGATTGTCTCGCCGAAGCCGATAGATTTGGCCGCTCTGTCGGCGCATGTGCGGGCTGAATTGCCCAGCTATGCCATTCCGTTGTTTTTACGCTTCCAAACGGAAATGGAGGTTACGGGCACCTTCAAGTATCGCAAGGTGGATTTGGTCAAAGCCGGTTTCGACCCTGCCCAGATTGCGGATCCCATGGTATGGATGAATCCTGCAACACGCATGTACGAGCCTCTCACGCCAGAGGTCTATGAAGCATTTCAACTCGGGCAAATCAGATACTGATTGCTTGGAAAGAAATTATTGTCGAATGTAGAGTTACAATAGGTGCATGGTTGATGTGCAGGGTGGTAATGATTCGGCTGAAGAGCTTGCTTGGTGGGACCCTGACGTTCTAACCGAAGCCAATATAGTACCTGCGACTGGTCTCGCGACTGACTATTTGAATGTCTTTAACGAGGCCGTTATGCTGTTTGGCCTGCTGAGCGACATGCCGGACATGATCGAAGAACTCCGCAATTGGCAGCCTATGAGTTATGAGAAGCATTTTGCGCGCTCTGGCTTTCAGGCCAAGGATTTGGCAATTCTAGCGTATCAGAATGCAGACCCCGCCATCAAAGGCCCGTTTGATGCCTTAAGCCATGAGACGTGCGAGTTGCTGCAACAACGGATCAAGCAAGCCGAAGTGTTGGTCCAACACGGCGCGCCGCTGGATGACTTCATCGCGGAGACCACCATGGCGCTGCAGGCGTCGATCATGATGCTCGACGGTATGGTGCATGGTGGCGCTGCTGGCGGTGCTCAAGACGATATCGACGCCTTGTTCGATTGATACCGGCTTACGAAGTTTTAGCTGCGACGGGCGGTATAGCCAACGCGAGGGAAGTGAACCACCAAAGTTCCGAGACCTGGTACTTCGCGCTCCAAAGCAATCTCGCTGGCATCGGAAAACACCAACTTGCCTGTTACGGGGTCACGCCCGTAATCGTCTGGCGAAACAGAGACGAAATTACCTTCGCGCAGGCCTTGTGGCTCCTGCTCATCAACACCGGTGCGTGCAATCGGCGTGCTTTGGCCGGCCAGCGCAACCGCTTCTTGTGAGGTTAGGGTCTCCACGGTCCCGTGTCCAATGTCATCGACCCGCTCAACCCAATCGCGTGCGGTTTCAAACGGGGCCATCAAGCTATCATAACCTGGGCGGTAGGCATTGCGCAGGAACCAGAAATTCATATAGGCGGAAATGTCGCCGAGGCCTGGTTTATCGCCAAATAACCAGTCGCCCTTTGAGGCCTCTAGCGCTTCTTCCACCCACGCCACATGGCCACGCCATTGGTCGCGCATCATGGGAGAAGCTGCGCGCATTTGCTCTGTATCAAAGGGTCTACCTGACAATTGTTCGCGGTCGCGCTTAAAGGCTTCGGGTATATTGAAACCTTCTGCACCAAAAATGATGGGTACGGTTGCCTGAAAGAAGGCCCGATCGGCCCACATGGCAATCATAGAAGCAAGTCCTGCTTCGCCATTGGGATAAAGCGAAGGGCTTGGATGACGGCGTTCAATCTCGCGCAGGATTAGCTGAGTATCGCAATAAATGTCGGCCCCAATCTGCAGCACAGGGGTGCGACGATAGCCCCCGGTGAGTGGCGTCAAATCTGGCTTGGGCATAATGGACGGGATCGTCACCGAGACCCAGTTCAGCCCCTTGAGGCCCATCACCAAACGAACCTTCTCAGAAAATGGCGAGGCGTTGAAATGGTGTAAGATCAGACTTTCGGCATTGGCCATGAGAACATCCCTAAGCAAGCGACTCGCGCATTATTTGGCTTCCTTTTAACGAGCCAGATGTATTCGACCAGTCCTTCACCAAAATGCGACGCGACAAATGCAGTCAGGCGCGTTACATCAGGGCAACATCCATAAATAGGCGCGGTATCAAACCGTGTGAGGGGGAAATATGTTTGACTTTGAGGCCACAAAATCGGTTGCGGACATCACCCGCGTTCAGGCTGCAGCTCGTCCGGACGGCATTGCTATCTCGTTTAAGGATCGCACGACGACGTTTGCCCGTTTGGATATAATCGCTAATCAGATCGCACATGCGCTGATCAACTTAGGCGTAAAGCCCGATGATCGGGTCGCTGTTTACGGCGCAAATTCAGATCATTACCTCGCCTTGTTCTTTGGTTGCGTGAAAGCTCGCGCGACACTTGTTGGCGTCAACGCACGCTTGGCCCCGCCGGAAGTGGCCTATGTGCTGGACGATAGTCAGGCCAAAGTCTTCTTGGTTGGCAGTCATTTTTATGAAGTTGCCTCAGCGGCCTTAGATCATGCCTCCAATAAGCCGCTGACCCTGGCTCTTGATGGCGGTCATGCAAGCTGGACCAGTTATCAGGATTGGCATGAAGCTGCTTCTTCGGAGGATCCACGCCTGCCATGCTTGCCAGATGATGATGTCATTCAACTTTACACCTCAGGCACGACAGGCTTGCCCAAAGGCGTGCAGATCACCAACCAAAATTATATGTCTTTCTTTGAGTTTGGTATTGGCGCGGAATGGGCGAAATATGCGGCGGGTGAAGCGGTTCTGATCGCGATGCCGATGTTCCATGTCGCTGGCATTAACAGCGCCATCTTATGCATTGCTCAAGGCGCGAAGGCTGTGGTGTTGGAGCAAGTCGACCCGGTTGAAATCCTGCGTCTGATTGCGGTTGAAAAGATCGCCCACGCCTTCGTCGTACCTGCGGTGATCAATATTCTGATCCAGGTCAATGCCAAGATTCCAACCGACTTCTCGGCCCTGAAGCGGATGTATTACGGTGCTTCCCCGATTGCGGAGGATTTGTTGTTGCAGGCCCAAGCGACGTTTGGCTGCTCCTTCACCCAGTTGTACGGCATGACCGAAAGCTTGGGCGCTGGCACCTATCTGCCGCCAGAGGCGCACGATCCAGCGCGCGGCAAGCTGCGGTCTTGC
>JBEIEG010000068.1:0-10355 GCA_040383035.1 Hyphomonadaceae bacterium
ATTTGTTAGAGGCGGATTTCAAACGTCGCTTCGGTCTTGGCTTTGACTTCATCCAAGGTCACATCTGTTGCCAACTCTATAAGCGACATGCCCCCTGCCCGGCGGTCAATTGAAAAGACCGCCAGATCGGTGATCACAAGATCAACGACTTTCAAACCCGTCAGCGGCAGATGACAGCTGTGCAAGAGTTTAGGCGCGCCGTCCTTGGCGGTGTGCTCCATCACGACGACACAGCGGCGCACACCTGCGACCAAGTCCATCGCACCACCCATGCCTTTGACCATTTTGCCGGGCACCATCCAATTGGCCAAGTCACCGGTCTCTGACACTTCCATCGCACCTAAGATCGACAAATCAATATGGCCGCCGCGGATCATGGCAAAGCTGTCGGACGAGGAGAAAAACGAGGTCTGCGGCAATTCGGTGATGGTTTGCTTGCCAGCATTGATCAGGTCGGCATCTTCCTCGCCCTCAAACGGGAAAGGCCCCATGCCCAGCATGCCATTCTCGCTCTGCAGCGTGACAATCATGCCGTCGGGGATGTGATTGGCAACCAAGGTTGGAATGCCAATACCAAGGTTGACATAAAAGCCATCACGCAATTCTTTAGCGGCACGGGCGGCGAGATCATCGCGGGTCCAGGGCATCAGACAGCCTCCCTCTTGGTCACAGTGCGCTGTTCGATGCGCTTTTCAAAGCTGCCTTGTACCAAGCGCTTCACATAAATGCCGGGCGTATGGATGTGGTCGGGGTCTAAGCTGCCGACGGGCACAATCTCTTCCACTTCGGCGACGCACATTTTGCCAGCCGTGGCCATCATCGGGTTAAAGTTGCGGGCAGTTTTGCGGTAGATCAGATTGCCAGCCGTATCGGCCTTCCAAGCTTTCACCAGCGACACATCGGCTTTGAGACCGGTCTCGAGAATATAGGTCTCGCCGTCAAAGTCCTTATGCTCTTTGCCTTCAGCGATTTTCGTGCCGACGCCGGTCTTGGTGTAGAATCCCGGAATTCCTGCCCCACCGGCGCGAATACGCTCGGCCAGCGTGCCTTGGGGATTGAACTCGAGCTGCAGCTCGCCTGAGAGATATTGCCGCTCAAACTCTTTATTCTCGCCGACATAGGACGAGATCATTTTGGCAATTTGCTTGGTCTCTAGCAGCAAGCCTAAGCCAAACCCATCAACGCCAGCATTGTTGGAGATAACGCTAATCCCCTTCACGCCACTGTCGCGTAAGGCAAGGATGAGGTTTTCGGGAATGCCGCACAAGCCAAAGCCGCCGGACATTACGGTCATGCCGTCGAAGGTGAGGCCTTCGAGTGCGGCTGCCGCATTGGGATAAATGGTGGTCACTGCGCTACGCCCTTCGGGTTGCTCCGCCCGTGTTTAGCAAGGCTTGAAGCTTTGTCGAGCGCTAAGCATCAGATGGGGTGGCAATTCCTGTGCAGGGACTAGAGACTGCCCTTATTGACCAGACCGCTTGCGCACCGCTGTGATCGACTTGGTAAAGCCCGCAACTTTCTCAAACACCAATTCCGCATCTGGGAAGAAGCCTGCCATGTCTTTGGCCGTCAAGAGCCGCCAGTCGGGCTGGACATTGGAGACCCAAAATTTGCCAATGGACTTCAACAAGCTGCGCTGTAACGGTCGCGGCAAATAGATGATGGGCTGCGGCAGCATCGAGTGCTGTTCCAGTGGGAAATCAACATTTGGTGTCTGAACGAAATAGCCATCGGTAATCCGCCGCAACTCATCGGCAAACCGCTGTTGGTGCACAATCGCGGTCGCCTCAAAAGCCTTATTGTCGTCCATGTCGAGCATGGTCTGCTTCGGCCCGGTCACATGTTCGATCACCGAGGAGCAAAAGACGATGTCGAACGCGCGGTCTTCAAAGGGCAAAGCTTCTTTGGAACCATCGAGCAACATGGTCTCATAGCCGTAGTCCGCTTTGGCCTGCTCGAGGTCTGGGCCCCAGTGGTCAGCGATCAGAACGTTTTTGTGGTTGGGGGCAATGCTGTGAAAATGGCTGCCGTTACCACCACCAAGGTCAAGAATGCGATGATGTGGCTCTACGCCCATCATGGTCAAAAATTGTTCCCCCCGACGTGCACGGGCTTTGGCGGAAATGGAGCGCAAAAACGACTTGATCAAGGTCTTTATCCAAAAAAGCGCCCACCAAATTTTCGAATATCCATCGTCGCGCTGACGTCGGATCGAAACGGCACCCTGCGCATGAGTGAGGCTGATTTTTAACAAGGCTTCGTAAAAGAACACATAACAGGGCTGATTTGCTCTATATTGCGCACGGTCAGAAGCAAATATTGGCGCGGGGCTAGTTATTCAACGCCACTGCATCTAAAAAGAGAGGAATTAGAATCTATAGGCTCGAGATCATCTATCAGAATACTTTGACGGCACAGCCTTTGCAGCGAAATCGTCGAAGCATTTGAGAGGCCTAACATGGAACGCTTGCGATCATTTTGCCGTCAATCAGGTCTGGTTTGCGCATTGGGCACGATTTTGATCGGCACTGGCGTTGGCGTCGCTGTTGCCCAAGGCGTGTGGCAAGCAACCAAGGCCCCTATGCGCACTCAGGTCTCGACCCCAGCGCGAGCACCCTTCCCGGTTGAGCGCTGCATCAATGTTGCCGGTGCGCTTGAGGCCCCCAACGAGGGCGACTGGGGCTATAAAATCCGAGAGCGCGACTTCAAAACCATCCGTGCGGCTGGCTTTGACACCATACGTGTGCCGATCAAGTTTTCTGCTCACGCGATGGAACAAGCGCCCTACACGCTCGACCCTGCGTTCATGGCCCGTATCGATGAGGTCGTCAGCTGGGCCATTCGCAATGACCTGACGATCATCTTGAACCTCTGCCACTATACCGAGCTGTTCGAGAATCCTGACGTGCATGAGCGCCGTTTGGTCGCCCTCTGGGCGCAGATTGCCGCGCGCTATCAAAAGACACCAGCCAAAGTGATGTTTGAAATCATCAATGAACCACAAGAGGCGTTCTCTGGTCCGCGGGTCAATAAGGTGCAGGCAGAAGTTCTGAGCATCATCCGCCAAACCAACCCGACCCGCACGGTGATCTTTGCCGGGGATAATTGGGGCAATATCTTGGGCATGGACAATCTGGAATTGCCCAACGATCCCTATGTCGTGGGCACCGTTCATTACTATCAACCCTTTGAGTTTACCCATTCTGGGGCCAGTTGGATGGACAATCCCCCGCCTGCGGGACGTATCTGGCCCCGCCCAGGTGAGACCCGGGAGTTGCAGAAAGACTTGGCCCAGATCGCCGCCTTCCGCGACCGGATTCAAGCCCCAGTCCTTCTGGGCGAATATGGTGTTGGTGTGGAAGTCCCCATGCGGCTTCGGGCCGACTGGACCCGCGCCATGACCAGCGCCTTTAAGGAAATCAACATGCCTACCTGCTATTTCAACTTCACCGGAGGGTTCGACACCTATGACCGTTCGGTCGAGCAGTGGCATGCACCCTTGCTTGAAGCGCTACAATTGAGGCCCAAGTGAGCGACACGCAATCTAGCCGGCAAGAGCCCAGCTTTACCGGTGCAATCCCCTTCAAAGCCGATGGTGCCTATATGCCGGGCTTGGACGGTTTGCGGGCGATTTCGATCCTGATTGTGGTGATCGCCCATGTAGGTTTTGAGAATTTGATCCCGGGTGGCTTGGGCGTCACCGTCTTCTTTTTTGTCTCGGGATTTCTGATCACGCGCATTCTGGTGGCCGAACAGAACCAACATGCAGGCGCAATTGATCTACCAGGCTTTTATCTGCGCCGTTTCCTGCGCCTCGCACCAGCACTTCTGGTATTTTTGCTGGGCTCTTGGCTCATGCTGTTGCCGTTTGGCGTCAAGGTTGATGCCGGTCACGTCGCCGCAGCGCTCTTCTATTTTATCAATTATTACGACGTGGTGCGGACATGGTTTGGCTGGTCAGAGCGTACGATTCCGTGGGGCCATTTGTGGTCGCTGGCAGTTGAAGAGCACTTCTATCTGCTATTCCCTGCAGCACTTGCTTTGTTTGGCAAAACCCATCAAGCGCGCGTGCGCCTGATCGTCACCAGCATAGTCGTCTGCGCCCTTTGGCGCGCCTATGCGGTGCTGGGCTTAGGTCTGCCGCATGAGCATACTTATTACACAACCGATAGCCGACTAGAGAATATTGCTTGGGGCTGTCTCTTGGCAATCCTACTCGACGGGGCACCCCGCACACGGGCGCGTCTGGCTTGGCTGGTTGGCTGGCATTGGGTTGTCATAGCGCTGGGAGCGATTTTGGCGACCTTGGTTTATCGCGACGACGTTTTCCGTGAGACCCTGCGCTATTCGATCCAAGGTGCATCACTGTTTATCTTGGTCCTAAACCTCTATGCGCTGCGCAGCTTACGCTTCTCGATCGACCTCTTGGAGCTAAAGCCGATGCGCTGGATCGGCCGCCTCTCCTACTCGCTATACCTTTGGCATGTACCAATCATCTGGATCGTGCGCGAGGTTATGTTGGGCGACGCCAATAGCCTCGAGCGCCTGTCGCCCTTAGGCATGGTGATCGCCGTGGCATTGAGCTTTGCCTGTGCCTGCGCCAGCTATTATGCCGTCGAACGACCGCTCTTTGGCCTGCGCAAACGCTTTGGCGGCAAGCCGGTGGAGACATTGGCGACGGCTTAGGCGGCTGAGAGCCTATGCTAGTATCTGAATACGACCAAGGCTGGCCTGTCGGTCCTGCAATTAGGGTCGCTCAAGCCTTCGCCTGTTGCGACCCAATTGCTGGCTGCCCGCTCGGTCAAAATAGCAAAATCCTCTGAAGTGCTGAAAGATGTAGCCTTGGCCTTGGTTACGCGCCCTTCTGAATCAAAGGAGATACGCATCATCACACCGCCTGCCTGCCCCGCAAACAAGGGTGCAATAGGATAGGCCGGTAAATTCGAATCTATATTGGCAATTTTCACGGTGTTATTCTGATAATCACAGCTGCCTTCCATTCTGCTGATCCGAACCAGTTCAGTCTCGCGAGCAGCCATCAAATCTTTCGCGATTTTTTTCTCTGCGCCAACCAGATCGGCATGAGCAATGCCCTCCCAAAGCCTCAATTCATCCCAGACCGTGTCCCACTTTCCATCGGCTTGAGGCTTTTGCGTGCCATACGCCAGGCGGGCTTCGAGGATGAGCTTATACGCCGCCAGCCGCTCTTCCTTAGCCAAAAGGGCTTGCGTTTTGAGCCGCGCACCAAGGGCGCGGACAGCAGGGGCTTCACCGGTTTGGAGGGCTTCCAACAGCTTTAGGCCCTCGTCGGCCTGCTTTAAGGCCAAGTCCTTCTTTCGGTCGCGAATGGCATAATCACCCAACCAAAAAGTCGCTTCGGCCCTTGTTGCAATGGAAGCATTTTTGCTCGAGGCCAAAGCGCGGCGCAGAACTTGGGCCGCCATCGCACGGCCTTCATTGGTAGCAGTCTGATAAGCTTGGATGGCGGTCACAAGCCGAGTCGGCTCAGCTGGATCAGCTTGAACGGACGATAGCGGGAACAAAACCGCCAAGCCGATCGCAGCAATTCCTAGTGCCTGCTTAAGAACTACATTCGCCATGCGTAAATCACCCTTCGCAATAACCAAATCAATTGGTGTAGGTTATCACCGCAGATGACGCGGTCAATCGGTTCAACCTAGTGGGCAGGCATCTTTTTGGCGGCGGTCCAAAAAGGAAATGGCCCCAATAGATTGCTCTATTGGGGCCGGAGGAAGTGCTCCGTGTGAAGCAATGGTGCACGTCAAACGCGAGGGACGGGATGGTCTGCCGTGCGCCACACCCCGGTTCTAAAGGGTCTAGATTGAACGCAAGCTGAACGAAATCGCGTCTTCAGTCAGATCACAGAAATTCTTCCGGTGTGAAGATATTGCGGTCCCCGTCATGCACGACTTGACCCTTGCGGCCAACGCTTTCGCGGCCCTCTAGATCGGCCATAATGTCGGTGTCGCCCTTAGGCGTATTGGCGACAAAACGACGACCCGCTTCATCGCGACCAACGACAATGCCCATCCGCATGCCTTCGCGGGCATGGATCACGGTGTAGGTCTCAATCGTGGCGGTTCCGGTCGGTGCTTCTGTCACCTCAGGAGCCGCCATCGCGTCGATTTCGCCTTGATAAGAACTCTTGGCCGGCCGAGCCCAAGCGCCCTTTGTCGGCTGGCAAGAATAAATGCCAAACGCGTGCTTGGTCAGGAACCAGCCATTGGCGTTCAAGAACCCAAACGCCTCAGGCTCTTTCCGGCAGCGATGGAGCATCTCGACAATGCCATGCATCGAATAATTGTTTCCGGGTCCGCCAAAATAGGGCAAGCCGCCGGTTAGCGTCAGGCCGCGCGGATCATCGGTGGCGAGGCCCATTTCCTTGGCCGCAATCTCCACTGCCACAGGGAAACACGAATAGAGATCAAAGAAAGCCATGTCGTCAACAGACTTGCCCGCCATGGCAAAGGCTTCGCGTACGCCGACCCGCATGGCAGGGCTGGAGTGGTAATCGACGCGGTCGAGCACGTTCCATTTCTCAATCGTGTCAGCACAGCCATGCAGGAACACCATTTGACCATCAGGCACGCCCAACGCCTTTGCGTGGGCATAGCTGGCCATCAGGACCGCAGCCGACTGGTCGACTTGGATAATAGCATTCAGGCGCTTGGGATAAGGAAAGCCGATCATGCGGTTGCTGGCAGTTGGGGTCACCAAGGCTTCTGCCGTCTGGGCTTGCGGGAACCAAGCATAGGGATTTTGCGCCGCTACTTCTGTGAACGGGGCAAACAAAGCCCCCATCGCGGCAGAATGGTCTTCTAGGCTACGGCCCAGATTTGCACGATGCGCATTCTCAAACATCGGATACACATTGGTCGGGAACTCAAGGCCGTGGCGGGCCTCGTAAGCCGTACACCCGTCCCGCCCATCGCCAAACATGGCCGGGGCTTCTTCATCGTCAATCTGGTGCGCTTTGAGTGCGTCGAATTGACCAGCTTGAACGAGCTTCATCAGTGAGCCTAAAAACTCAGCGCCAGCCAACAGGACCAACTTGTTATCCCCCTTGGCGATCCGCTCTGCAGCTTCATTGACCAACGCCTGAGGCGTATTGCCGCCGACATGGGTATAGGTTTGCCACGAAGGGGCTGCCCCCAACGCTTTGGCCAACGCTTTTGGTGGGTTCTTCGCTTTGGGGATCGGCATGCGGCTCAGGTTTCCGCCTGCATCAATGGTAAAGCCCACGACCGCCAAACCATCAATGTCAGTCAAAGCATCTGGGTTTAGGCCAGAATCGGCAAGAGCAGCCTCTGCCGCGCGGGCACATAGGCCAATGGGAGGCGGGCAAGCCTCAGGCGCACCGCGATAGGTAAATTGGCCTCCGCCAATCAGGACAGGCGTGTTTGGATCAATCAAGTTCAACTCCCCGAGTCTATTGTTCTTTGTTTGTGTTTGCGACGCAGATAAGACCATTTTGCCGCCAAGTCGAGGCGCCTAAAAAATCATCAAAGTGTGCCTAGAGTCTAGGCAATGTGTGGCTCACAGCCTATAGCGGCAGGTGCCGAGGTCGCGCCCTTACTCCGAAGGGACTATGCCCAACGCAGAACTTACGGACGGGTCCTTTTTGCCTACCCCAAGGCGCTCGCGGCATCACACTAGCAGGCGGATTTTATGAAAAAGATCGAAGCGATTATCAAGCCTTTCAAGCTCGATGAAGTCAAAGAAGCGCTGCAGGACTTGGGTCTTCAAGGCATGACTGTGGTCGAGGCAAAGGGGTTTGGCCGTCAAAAGGGCCATACCGAACTCTATCGTGGCGCAGAATATGTCGTCGACTTTTTGCCCAAGCTGAAACTCGAAGTCGTCGTCGGTGACGATCAAGTTGACGCAGCCGTTGAGGCCATTACCAATGCCGCGCGCACCGGTCGTATCGGCGATGGGAAAATCTTTGTGTCCGACATCAGTCATGTCGTACGCATTCGAACCGGGGAATCTGGGATCAACGCTGTTTAAGCGTCTACCCTCAGAAACTCTATTGACTGAACATACACCCTAACTGGCTTTTCAGGAGAGAACCGATGTCGAAGTTTGACAAGGTCATGCAGCAGATCAAGGACGATGAAGTCCAATATGTAGATTTTCGGTTCACCGATCCGCGCGGCAAGATGCAGCACGTGACTTTCGATGTCGACATGGTTGATATCGAGCTTTTGGAAGAAGGCGTCGCATTTGACGGTTCGTCGATCGCTGGCTGGAAGGCCATCAACGACTCCGACATGATCATGTTGCCAGATCCAGACAGCGTGACCTTGGACCCCTTCTATCAGCAAACCACCCTCGCCATCGTCTGCGACGTGGTGGTCCCCGGCACTTTGAAGCCTTACAACCGTTGCCCACGCGGCATCGGCAAGCGCGCTGAATCCTATTTGCAGTCGAGCGGCGTGGGTGACACCGCCTATTTCGGCCCAGAAGCTGAATTCTTCGTCTTTGACGACGTGCGTTGGAACACAGACCCCAACAACACCGGCTATTCCTTTGACTCGACCGAACTGCCTTACAACACCGGCAAGGTCTATGAAGGCGGCAATATGGGTCATCGCCCCGGTCCAAAGGGTGGCTATTTCCCAGTTGGCCCAATCGATTCCGCACAAGATCTGCGCGGCGAAATGCTGCAAGTGATGAAGGAATTGGGCCTCGAGCCTGAAAAGCATCACCATGAGGTGGCCCCTGCTCAACATGAGCTGGGCTTGAAGTTCCAAACGTTGACCAAAATGGCCGACTATATGAACCTCTACAAATATGTGATCCAGAATGTTGCGGCAGCTTATGGCAAGTCCGCAACCTTCATGCCTAAGCCTTATTTCAAGGACAATGGCAGCGGGATGCACGTGCACCAGTCGATCTGGAAAGGCGGCAAGCCTTTGTTCGCTGGCGACCAATATGCGGATCTGTCTGAGAACTGCCTGTACTATATCGGCGGCATCATTAAGCACGCCCGTGCGATCAACGCCTTCTCAAACTCCTCGACCAACTCTTACAAGCGCTTGGTCCCCGGCTATGAAGCCCCAGTCATGTTGGCCTATTCGGCTCGCAACCGCTCGGCTTCGATCCGCATTCCTTACACCACTTCGCCAAAGGCCAAGCGCTTGGAAGCCCGCTTCCCAGACCCAATTGGCAACATGTACCTGACCTTCGCAGCCCTCTTGATGGCGGGCCTCGACGGGATCGAAAACAAGATCCACCCAGGCGACCCATTCGACAAGGACCTCTACTCTTTGCCACCAGAAGAGCTGGAAGGCGTGCCAACCGTGGCAAAGTCCTTGGACGAAGCCCTCGATTCTTTGAGCGCTGACCGCGACTTCTTGAAAAAGGGCGGCGTGTTCGATGATGACATGATCGACGCCTATATCGAACTGAAGCGGGAAGAGTGTGAGCGTTTGAACATGCACCCACACCCTGTCGAATTCGACATGTATTACAAAATGTAAGCTGCTCCTCAGCTTATAGGAAAAGCCCGGCTCTGCCGGGCTTTTTTGTGCTCTAAATTTGGGCTTAACTTTGACGGAATAGATTAACACAAGACTTAACTCATGGTTACCAGCATTTATTCAATTTTAATCATCGCCCAGTTAAGATGATGCCACGTCAGCCCACGCTTGGGCTGACAAACGAACCGCCTTCTGAAGTGAAGATCAGCCTTGTTTGTAGCCGCTGATCTTCGCTTCTTTTTTGTTCCTCCCGAAATTTTCGGTTTTGTAACCAGTTTCTGCCATCCTGACCTCGGTGGCTTGAGGCGCAGCTGTGTTGTCGACTCAAAGTATTTGGGAGGTAGCAAGATGAAAAAGCGCATTCTCTTTGCTTTTGCAGCATTGGCTTTGGCCGGTTGTGCTTCGTCCGCGCCTCCCTCGAACATCGCAGACGCGTGTGCCATCTTGGACGAAAAAAGCCGCTGGGAAGACCATGTTTTTGATGCCGCCCGCGACTGGCAGGTATCACCGGGCGTCATACTTGCGTTCATTCGCCAAGAGAGCAGCTTCCGCCGCGATGCGAGACCCAAGGATCGAAATGGTCGCTTGCTCTCCACCGCCTATGGCTATTCACAGGCCTTGAATGGGACGTGGGCCGACTATGAAAGAGCGCGCGGCGGGGCCAAACGCAAAAACTTTGGCGACTCCGCTGACTTCATTGGCTGGTACTTAGACCATATTTCCCGCCGGACGGGCCTTTCAAAGACTGACACTCGTAATCTTTATTTGGCCTATCACGAAGGCCCCACTGGCTTTCAGCGTCGCACCTATTCGAACAAGCCTTGGCTAGGCGAAGTGGCGAGCCGGGTCAGC
>JBEIEG010000069.1:0-10227 GCA_040383035.1 Hyphomonadaceae bacterium
CGAGCTTAAGGCGACAGGAACCTCTATCACCGAAGGCATTGGCCAAGGCCGCGTCACCGCGAACTTAGAAGACGTCCTTGTAGATTATGCCTATCGCGTAGAAGATGAAGACTGGCTTCCCGTCTTGTTTGATCTGGTTAAAAATGAAGGCCTAACCATTGGTGGCTCTGCAGCTCTCAATGTTGTTGGCGCGATGCGATTGGCGCAGGATTTGGGGCCAGGCAAGACCATCGTCACCATCCTATGCGATTATTCCAGCCGCTACCAAAGCAAGTTGTTCAACCGAGAGTTTCTGACCTCCAAAGGCCTCCCGGTGGCAGACTGGCTGTGAGTTTGCGCTTTAACTCCAGCTTTTCGGACTTGCCGACCACGATTTTTGAAGTGATGTCGGGCCTCGCCCGCACGCATAAGGCGATCAATCTAGGTCAAGGCTTTCCCGATAGCCAAGGTCCAGAGGCGCTGCGACGCTTGGCTTGCGACGGGCTGATGACGGGCAGCAATCAATATCCGCCGATGTTGGGCATTCCTGCCCTTCGAGCCGCCGTCGCCGATCATTATGCCGCCCATCAAGGCCTTGTACTTAGCCCTGAACATGTGGTGGTCACCTCCGGCGCAACAGAAGCCTTGGCGGCGAGCTTTCTGGCGCTTTTATCCCCCGGCGATGAAGTAATCGTGCTTGATCCCGCTTATGACGCCTATCGCCCTTTGATTGCACGGGCCGGCGGGATTGCCAAAACGATTACCCTGAGGCCCCCGCACTGGCGCTTGGAACTGGCAGAAATTGAAGCGGCAATCACCAAGAAAACCCGTGCGATTGTCCTCAATAACCCGATGAACCCGACCGGGCGCAGCTTTAGCCACGCCGAGCTCATGGGTTTAGCCAACATTTGCCAAGACCATGATCTTGTCGCCATTTGTGATGAGGTTTGGGAGCATGTGCGCCTAACAGATCAATTCCATATGTCGCTGTGCGGTTTGCCGGGGATGGCAGAGCGCACTGTGAAGATCGGGTCTGCGGGTAAAATGTTTGGCGTCACAGGCTGGAAAGTCGGCTTTGTGTGTGCTGAGCCCGATATCGTCAAAGTCATAGGCAAAGCCCATCAGTTTCTGACCTTTACCACCCCACCGCATCTGCAAGCCGCTGTCGCCCAAGCACTGGGGTGGGACAAGGCTTGGTATGATGAAGAGGCAAAAGGTTATCAGGCGGCGTATCGCGTGTTGCGCAGCGGCCTCCAGGAGCAGGGCTTTCACGTCCTGAACAGTGAGGCGACCTACTTTATGTGCCTTGACCTGCAACAATCGGGGATTGATCGGCCCGCGTTAGAATTCTGCCTTGAAGCCGTCGAAAGCTATGGCGTTGCCGCGATCCCCTTACAGAGCCTATATGAAAAGCCTGAAGAAGCCCCACCCATCATCCGCCTGTGCTTTGCCAAACAAGAGGCCGTTTTGCGCGATGCCATTGGCCGTCTTGCCCAAGCGCGACGAGCTATGGTGACCTGATTGTCGATTAGGGGGCGGGTCTGTGCAATAGTATCTCTAACGACTGGTTGCAGCTTGCATTTCTCGATAAGGTGAAAACAGATGCGTATAGGGCACTTCCATCAGGGCCAACCTTGGAGCGCTTTCTTTGATTGACTTCATCACCCATCATTTTCACGACATCTGGCCATTCATTTTGGTCGGCTTCGTCGCACAATTGGTGGATGGGGCTTTGGGCATGGCGTTTGGCGTGATCACCAGCACCCTTTTGGTCAGTGTGATGGGTATGCCGCCAGCTAAGGCGTCCTCAACTGTCCATATTGTCGAGTTTTTTACGACTGCAGCGTCTGCGATCAGCCACACCATCCATCGTAATGTGAACTGGAAGCTATTTGCGACCTTGGTCATCCCTGGCATGATTGGCGGGATAACGGGTGCGTATCTTCTCTCCAACATCCATGCCGACACGGCCAGACCGTTTGTCATGGCTTATCTCGCCTGTATCGGTGTCTATCTACTCTGGCGTGGCTGGCGGATGACCAAAGGCCAACCCCATCGGACGGCCAAATATGTTGGGCCCTTAGGATTGGTCGGTGGGTTTCTCGATGCCGTTGGTGGTGGGGGTTGGGGTCCTGTCGTGACCTCGAATCTGTTGGTGCAGGGCACGGAGCCTCGCATGACCATCGGCACCGTCAATACAGCTGAATTCTTCTTGACCACTGTGATCTCGGCAACCTTCATCATCACACTTGGGTGGGAAGCCTTTACGCTAGCCACCATTGGCTTGATCATCGGCGGTCTGATGGCTGCACCTTTTGGCGCAGTTCTCGCCAAGCGCGTACCTGCGAAGCAATTGCTCTATCTGGTTGGGACTGTCCTGACGCTGACCAGCCTGTTTTCCTTATCAAAGGCGCTTGGTCTGGTCTGACCCCTTGATCTTAAAGGGCAAGGCGCATGATCCGCTCGTCATCCAAAGTGTTGCCGACTTTGAAGTGATAAGCGCCAACAATCTCAAAGCCATATTTTGCGTACAGCCGCTTGGCGCGCTCATTTTGGGACCAGACACCCAGATAAAGGGCGGCGGCCTGCTTATCGCGTGCCCAGTTGAGCGCCATGTCCATCAATCTATGGGCCAGACCCGTCCCCTTTTGGGTTTCATCCAGATAGAGGCGGTAAAGCTCCAGCGCGTCAGACTCTGGGTTCTCAACCGGCAGGGTCAGAGGGCCGCAATCGAGGAAGGCTACCAAGTCATCGCCGTGATAGACCATCGTCATGACACGGGCAGGGTCTCGAATATCCTGTAAGGTCCGCTCCAGACTGAAACGATGTTCTAGGAAAAAGCTTTTGTCTTCAGGTGGATAAAGATGGCCAAAGGTCTCTAGGAATGTCTTAGCACCAAAGGCCGCCAATGCCGGTGCATCGCCATCTTCTGCCAATCGAATGACCAACGCCTCGCTCACGAATTTAGTCTCCCGGCCTTTTCGACAAGGCCTGATGTGCCCCGGCGGGCCTCAAGAACGGCAGCAATTTCGGCACCCGTAACGCCCCGTGCGAGTAGACCAACCGCCAAGTGATATAAGAGATCTGCGGATTCTTTGGCGATTTCATCGGTCGTGCCGCCAGCAATCGCAAGCGCTGTCTCAACGCCTTCTTCGCCCAGCTTCTTGCCGCATAGGACAGGGCCGCCTTGCAGCAATTTTGCCGTATAACTTTGACTCGGATCAGCAGCAGCCTTCACCGCTACATCGGTCAAGAGCTGGTCTAATGCCTGCCCTAAGGTGTCGCTCATCGCAGGTTTCCTTGAATCGGTTGGCGTACTTTGGCCCCAGCCGCCGTCAAGGCTGCCCGCGCCTCTGCCAGTGTATGGGTTCTGAAGTGAAAAATCGATGCCGCCAGAACGGCATTGGCATGGCCTTGCGTGACGCCTGCCACCAGATCGTCCAGATTGCCTACCCCGCCAGAAGCAATCACCGGCACAGACACGCTATCGGCGATGGCACGCGTTAAGGCCAGATCATAGCCAGACTTGGTGCCATCCTTGTCCATGGAGGTGACCAAAAGCTCACCAGCGCCACGGTCGACCACGTCTTTGGCAAAGGCCAAAGCGTCAATGCCGGTTGCATTGCGACCGCCATGGGTGAAAATCTCCCATTGTTCGGGGCCTGTTTGTTTGGCATCAATCGCGACCACGACGCACTGGGCCCCAAAGCGCCGTGCGGCGGCTGTTACCAAGCTGGGGTCTTTAACGGCCGAGGTATTGATCGCCACCTTATCAGCTCCAGCCAGCAATAGGGCGCGGAAATCGTCCGTCGTACGAACACCCCCGCCAACGGTTAAGGGGGTGAAGCAAACTTCGGCTGTACGCCTTACCACGTCCAGCAGCGTGCCTCGGCCCTCATGGCTAGCAGAGATGTCGAGGAAGCAAATCTCGTCAGCCCCCTCACCGTCATAGAATTGCGCCTGCTCGACAGGGTCGCCAGCGTCGCGTAACCCTTCAAACTGGACGCCCTTCACGACCCGGCCGTCCTTGACATCCAAGCAGGGAATGATGCGAACTTTCAGCGTCATGCTGCGGCCTTGAGGGCTTCGACGGGGTCAATCAGGCCATCATAGAGTGCGCGACCCAAAATGGCCCCGGCAACAGGCTTGCCCGCACGGGCTTTGAGGGCGACTATATCTTGCACGCCAGCCAAACCACCTGACGCGATCACATCCATGCCCACGGCGTCTGCAATCGCGCCCGTGAAATCAATATTGATGCCCGTCTTCGTGCCGTCGCGACCAACGTCGGTCACAATCAGGGCAGCCACGCCTGCATCTTCGAACTGACGGGCCAGATCCAAGGCGGCCAGATTGGTCGTTTCCACCCAGCCTTCCACCGCCACCATGCCGTCAATCGCATCAATTCCCACTGCAACTTGGCCCGGAAAAGCCTTTGCGGCCTCGCGCACAAATTGGGGTTGTTTCGCGGCAATTGTGCCTAAGATCACACGGGTGACGCCCATAGAAAGCGTCTTCTCAATCGCCTTGAGATCGCGAATACCACCGCCCACTTGCATCGGCAGACTGGTCCGGGCGCGAATGGCGGCAATTGCCTCAAGATTGGCCCCGGCACCCTTGAGGGCACCGTCAAGGTCAACAATATGGAGATAACCAAAACCCATCGCTTCAAAGCTAGCCGCGCGCGAGGATGGGTCGGTATCAAACACGGTCATTTGGGTGAAATCGCCCTTGTACAGGCGCACGGCCTGCCCATCCTTCAAATCAATTGCGGGGTATAAGATCATTGCTTTAGCCATTCTTCCAACAGAGCCAGACCCGCCCTTTGGCTTTTTTCCGGGTGGAATTGCACGCCCATGATATTGTCCTTCGCGACAGCGGCAGCAAATCGATCGGCACCATAGGTGCACCAAGCCGCGACATCGGGATTGTGCGCAGCACGGAATGCGAAGGAGTGGACGAAATAGACATCCTGCGCCCCACCCCAAGCGGCGTCAAAAACCGCATTTTTAGTCGGTTCTGCCGTATTCCAGCCCATATGCGGCACTTTCAGCTCTGTCGAGCCCGGTCGTATGACCGAGGTTTTTCCGCCGATCCAACCAAGGCCGGGGGTAGAGCCGAACTCAATCCCTACATCAGCCAAGAGTTGCATGCCTACACAAATCCCTAAGAAGGCCGCACCCTCACCGCGCACGCGGGTCTCTAGAGCCTCGCGCAAACCATCGACAGCGGCGAGATTAGCGGCGCAATCAGCAAATGCCCCCACGCCCGGCAACACAATTTGATCGGCCTTTGCAATACGATCCGGGTCGGCAGTCACACAGACATCGCGCGCACCGGCTGCAACCAACGCTTTCTCTGCGGAGCGAAGATTGCCAGAGCCATAATCGATTAAGGTAAGCATTTCCGTGCCTTAAAGGACGCCCTTTGTTGAGGCGACAGCCCCATTCAAACGAGGGTCAATTTCAATCGCGACCCTTAAGGCGCGCGCGAGTGCTTTGTAACAGCTCTCGATAATATGGTGCGTATTCTCGCCATATAGGTTTTCGATATGCAGACACAGGCCACCATTGCCTGCAAATGCGTGGAACCATTCCTTGAACAACTCTGTGTCCATCTCGCCGACCTTCGGACGCTCAAAATTGACCTTCCAAACCAGATAGGGCCGGTTCGCCAAATCAATCGACGCGCGCGACAAAGTCTCGTCCATCGGGATATAGGCATGGCCAAACCGCCGGATGCCAGAGAAATCGCCCAAAGCGGATTTAAGCGCCTGACCCATCACAATGCCGGTATCTTCAACCGTGTGATGCATATCAATATGCAAGTCGCCCTTCGTAGAAACCGTCAGGTCAATCAGCGCATGCTTGGCAAAGCTTTCGAGCATATGATCAAAAAAGCCAATGCCAGTAGAAACCTTCGCTGTGCCTGTCCCATCCAAATTCATGGTGACAGAGATCTGCGTTTCTTTGGTATTGCGCTGAATGGTGGCCGTCCGCACGATGAAATCTTTCCGCTATTGGTCTGGGTGAGCGCACCAATGTTTGGGGCGAGCGGCCCCTCTTAGCGCGTTGGGAAGGCAAAGGAAACACGTGATCGCGCTGGTTTCAGTCTGCATCTGCGACGCCCAGATTAAGGCCGCGTCAACCTAATCTGTGCAAACAGGAAAAATCGGTCTGAGAACTCGTTGGCGCTGTCGCCGCATCCAGAACCCATAGGCGTCGTGTTTAGTGAAAGTTTGGCTCGAGAACATCCTAAAGACACTGGCCGGGAAGCTGACTTTGGCTTTCCTCGGCCTGATTAGTGTCGTGATGTTAGGTTTAATCGTGATCTTGGGCTTTACCCTCGGCGGACGTGCATTGGCATGGGCCGTTGGCGGCGCAACACTGTCGGTGGTTCTAGCCACGGCAGCCTTCTTTGCCTTTGTGAGCCGCATCACAAATCCACTGCGCGATTTAACAGAATTTGCCCAACAGACCAATTTGAAGCGTTTAGGTGTCCGTCTCGACATTCGCTCTGGCGATGAGCTTGAAATTCTAGCCCGTGCCATGAACCGAATGATGCAGCGCTTGGACGCGTCTATGAAGCGAATCCAACAGCTTGCCTTTGTAGACACCATCACAGAACTGCCTAACCGCGACCGTTTTCGGCAGGAAACCGATGAAGCCGCCAAATCCAATGCTGCTAACAATTTGGTCGGCGCCGTTATCTCGATCGATGTCGACAAATTTATCCGTGTACAAGAGACCTTGGGCCAGATTGCTGGCGAAGAATTGTTAGGGCTGGTTGCAGAGCGCCTATCGGCCGCGGTGCGGGCGTCGGATCGGATCGTGCGATTGCAAACCTGCATCGCCCGGCCGGCACTTTTGGCACGGACCGGGGCTTCTGAATTTGCCGTTCTGATTCCAGACATTGACGATCCAACCCAAGCGGGTCGCTTTGCACAATTGGTCGCAGCAGGCTTGCGCCAGCACTTTGAGTTGGGTGGTCACCACATCGTGTTGGGGGCTTGCGCAGGTATCGCGATCTTCCCGCAAGATGGCGAGACGGGCGAAGAAGTCCTGCGTTCAGCTGACCTTGCTCTCAGCCACGCGCGCAATGGTGGCCGCAACCGCAGCGTCTTCTTTACGCGCAAGATGAACCAGCGCGCTCTGGAAAAACTGGTGCTGGAGAATGAGATTCGCGCCGGGATCGATCAAGGTCAGTTCATGGCCTATTTCCAGCCGAAAGTGGATCTAGGCACAGGCCGCATTCACGGCTGCGAAGCCTTAGTGCGCTGGAACCACCCAACCCAAGGCATGGTGTCGCCGACCAAATTCATTACTGCCGCAGAAGAAACCGGCCTAATTGCGCCTTTAGGCGATTACATCATGCGCGACGCCGCCAAAAAGGCTGCAGCCTGGCTGCGCCGGGGCATCGCGCTGCGCGTGGCGGTCAATGTGTCGGCGATGCAGTTCAACGACGATAATTTTACTGCCAAGGTGCAAAATATTCTGGCCGAAACCGGCCTGCCGGCTTCTTTGTTCGAGTTGGAAATTACTGAATCCATCGCGATGAGCAATCCAGATCGGGTGATCCGCCTGCTTGAACCGTTGCGGAACAAGGGCGTTCGGATCGCCATTGATGATTTCGGAACCGGTCACTCAAACCTAGCAGCGCTTACCCGCATGCCGTTTGACGTCTTTAAGATCGACCAAAGCTTTATCAGCGCTTTGGGCAAAGACCGCAATGCGCCGGCGATGATTGAAACCATTATCGCGATGGCAGGCGGACTGAATTATGAGACCGTTGCCGAAGGCGTGGAAACCCAAGAACAAGCGGCTTTCTTGAAGAAGCGTGGCGCGACTTTGGGCCAGGGCTATCTGTTTGGCTCGCCCATGTCGGCAGATCAGTTTGAAGCCCATGCTCGCAATTGGGCGGCCCGCGCAGACGGCCTTACCCCAGCACCCCAGATCGAGGGACTGCGCCGTACCAGTTAAGCTAGAGCGGTGCGCCTTGAAGTCAGCCCGCACAAACGCCATTAAACACTCATGAGCGATTTTGAACGTCCCGCCGCCGACTGGCGCGGCACAACCATTTTGGCAGTACGTAAAGGCGGCAAAGTCGTCGTCGTTGGCGACGGCCAAGTCTCGGTTGGCAATACCGTCATGAAACATGGCGCGCGCAAGGTTCGCACCTTAGCAGGCGGTACCGTGCTGACAGGCTTTGCTGGTGCAACCGCGGACGCCTTCACCTTGTTTGAACGGTTGGAAGGGAAGCTAGAGCGGTTTCCCAATCAATTGCTGCGCGCCTGTGTCGAATTGGCCAAGGATTGGCGGACCGATCGATATTTGCGCCGCTTAGAGGCCATGCTGATTTGCGCCGATAAGGAGGGCACCTATGTACTGACCGGCACGGGCGATGTGCTGGAACCAGACCATGCGGTTGCCGCCATTGGCTCTGGTGGCGGTTACGCGCTGGCCGCGGCCCGGGCGCTTTATGATCAAGACCTGGATGCGGAAACCATCGCGCGCAAAGCCATGGCGATTGCAGCTGATATTTGTGTGTACACCAATGGCAATCTGACCATTGAACAATTGGCGAGCGTAGAATGACCGACCTTTCCCCCCGCGAAATTGTTTCCGAGCTTGACCGCCACGTCATTGGCCAATCCGACGCCAAGCGCGCCGTTGCCATCGCGTTGCGCAACCGCTGGCGCCGCAAGCGCTTGCCTGAAAAGCTGCGCGAAGAAACAACGCCAAAAAACATTCTGATGATTGGGCCAACGGGCGTCGGGAAAACCGAGATTGCACGTCGCCTCGCCAAACTGGCGGGTGCCCCGTTTGTGAAGGTAGAAGCCACCAAATTCACGGAAGTCGGCTATGTTGGCCGTGATGTTGATCAGATCATCCGGGATCTGGTTGAGGCAGCCATCCATTTGGTGCGCGACCGCCGCCGCAAAGATGTGCGCGCTAAAGCCGAAGCCATGGCTGAAGACCGCGTTTTGGATGCCCTCGTCGGGACCGAGGCTAGCCAAGGCACACGTGAAGCCTTCCGCAAAAAGCTGCGCGGCGGCCTTTTAGCGGACAAGGAAATTGAGCTGGACTTCGACGTGAGTTCTCCCGCTGCCTCGATGATGGAATTTCCAGGAGCGCCGGGCGGCATGATCGACTTAGGCTCGATGCTACAAAGCCTATCGGGCACGAAGAAGCGTACGCGCAAGACCACGGTCGCCGAAGCCTATGAGCCCCTCGTTATGGAGGAAAGCGATAAGCTATTGGATAAGGATTCCATCACGCAAGAAGCCTTGCTCTTGGCCGAGACTGAAGGCGTTGTCTTTATCGATGAGGTTGACAAAATCTGCGCCCGTGCCGAACGCCAGGGTGCAGATGTCAGCCGCGAAGGTGTGCAGCGCGATCTGCTGCCCTTGATCGAAGGCACCACCGTTTCAACCAAGCATGGCGCGCTTAAGACAGACTTCATCCTGTTCATTGCATCGGGCGCTTTCCATGTGGCCAAGCCATCCGACCTGTTGCCAGAGCTGCAAGGCCGCTTGCCAATCCGGGTGGAGCTTCAGGCCCTGACGCGCGATGATTTCCGCCGTATCTTAACCGAGCCCGAAGCCAGCCTTGTGAAGCAATATGTCGGCCTGATGGGAACCGAAGGCGTGACGCTTTCCTTCACTGACGACGCCGTGGATGCCATTGCCGACGTGGCGGTGGCCGTAAATACCAGCGTTGAAAACATCGGTGCCCGCCGACTGCATACCGTCTTGGAACGCGTGTTAGACGACATCAGCTTCAACGCCACCGACCGCGGCGGCGAGATCATCGACATCACCGGTGCCTATGTCCGCGAGAAGGTCGAAGGCTTGTCGAAGAACACCGATCTGAGCCGGTTTGTGTTGTAGGGGGTTCTAACCCCCTATCGCGCGAATTTCTGGAACTTGATGCGGCTTGGGATGATTTCGGTCAGGCCCAGACGACGCTTTTTGTCTTCTTCATAGGCTTGGAAGTTGCCTTCAAACCATTCCACGTGGCTTTCGCCTTCGTAGGAGAGAATATGCGTGGCCAAACGGTCTAGGAACCAACGGTCGTGGCTGATGACCACGGCGCAGCCCGGCCAGACTTCCAGTGCGTTTTCAAGGGCGGACAGGGTTTCAACGTCAAGGTCGTTGGTTGGTTCGTCGAGCAGCAACACATTGGCCCCTGAACGCAGGGTTTTGGCCAAATGCACGCGGTTGCGTTCACCGCCCGACAAAAGCCCGAC
>JBEIEG010000070.1:0-10226 GCA_040383035.1 Hyphomonadaceae bacterium
AGCGTTTGAGTGGCTTGGCCTCAAGGCTTGCCACCGTGTAGCTACCCGCCATGACAGCGCCTTTGCCGCTTCAGCCGAGGGGGCGTCTGGCAGATCAAACTTATCGAGCTTCTTGCCGTCTAGGCTAATGAGGCGGGCCTCAAAAGCGGCGCCGATTTGGGCTTTAGCTTGCGCGGACACGGTCCAATACTCGCGCGCCTTGAAGCGCTCAATCTCCATCTCGCGCTCAACAACAAGGCGAAGCGCGACAGATTGAACCCGCCCGGCAGAGCGTGATCCAGGTAACTTGCGCCACAGGACAGGCGAGAGATTAAAGCCAACCAGATAGTCCAGCGCCCGACGCGCCAGATAGGCGTCAACCAATTCCTGATCAATCTGGCGCGGATTGGCCATCGCAGCCAAAACCGAATCCTTGGTGATCGCGTTGAAGGTTACCCGAGAAACCGCTTTGTCCTTTAGAACTTTTCGCGATTTCAGCGCTTCGAGCAAATGCCAAGAAATTGCCTCGCCTTCGCGATCAGGGTCGGTGGCAAGAATTAAACTATCGGCATTCTTGACCCGCTCTGCAATGTCGCGGATACGCGCCGCGCCTTTACTGTCGGCTTCCCAGACCATGGCGAAATCATCATCGGGGCGAACTGAGCCATCTTTGGAGGGGAGATCGCGCACATGACCAAAGCTGGCGACCACATCATAATTGGCCCCCAAATACTTATTGATGGTCTTTGCCTTAGCGGGTGATTCAACGACAACAAGATGCATATTTGACTTATCAGACTTAGAAAGGGCCCCTGCAAATGCAGAACCTCACGGGCGGAGGTGTCTTCGCAACGGGGCTAATGTCAATGGCTTTCCGCAAAACTAAGTGTAATGCATCTTGACGTGTGACCCTTGCGTGGTACAACTAAAAATATCTTCACGCAACGCAAGCCATTATAGGGTGAGTCATGCCCGTCGCATCAACGCCAGTCACGCCCGAAATTTCCGCTGATCGCCTCGAGGTGGCTGATTTCATCCGCAATCTCGTCCTCGAACTGGAACAATTGAGCGAGGATCACGACTTGGAGGGCGTGGCGGCTTGCCTGCGCGCGGCAGCGTCCGAGGCGCGTCGCGCGAAAGAGCGTGCCCGATTGGTCAAACTGGGCCTGAAACCAGGCCGCCGGGCTGGATGATTGCCCGCCCGCCGAGTTCAAGTTCAACGACGATTGCGGCCAGCGTGCGCCATGGCAGGCCAGAAGCCGTCGACAGATCAGCTAAGCTAACCGGCACCGGCGACAAAAGTGCTGCTACGCGGTCGATTTCAATCTGTGTGAGATTTACCCCTTGATCAGCGTGACTGTAGCCGATGGGCTTGTTCTCTTTTAGGCCTGTCGCACCCTGCAAACAGGCCAGAACGTCTTGCACACTGGTAACCAGATGCGCACCATCCTTGATCAGGCTGTTTGGCCCTGCCGCGCGGGGATCGAGGGGAGAGCCCGGCACTGCCATGACGTCGCGGCCCTGTTCCGCCGCTAAACGGGCGGTGATTAAGGATCCGGAGCGCGCTTCGGCCTCCATCACTACAATACCTTGGCTTAGGCCTGAGATGATCCGGTTGCGCCGTGGAAAGTCGCGCGCGTGGACCGTCGCATAAAGCGGACTTTCCGAGACCAAGAGCCCGCGAGCGACAATCTCGTGATAGAGGCTTTCATGTTCGGGCGGATAAATATGGTCAAGGCCACCGGCCAAAACTGCTATCGTGCCTGTCCCAAGGCTCGCGCTATGCGCGGCCCCGTCAATGCCACGCGCCAAACCTGAAACGACGACAAAACCAGCTTGCCCTAAACCGGTTGCAAACTCGCGCGCAAGCCTTAATCCCGCCGCGGAGGCGTTTCGGGCACCGACAATCCCAACCATTGGCTTCTGCATCAAGCCAGCGTGCCCACACACACTCATGATCGGCGGCGGAGGGGTAAGGGTTGCAAGGCCGATGGGGAAGTTAGGCTCACAGGCGGCAAGGATTTGACCGCCCATGGCCTGAGTGGCGGCGATTTCGTCTTCAGCTTGATCAGCAGAGATCATCTGGATCGGCCTGCCACGTGCCTGCTTGATTAAGTCTGGAAGTGCCGACAATACGGCGCTGACTTGACCATAGCGTGAAAGGAGCCCGAAAAAGCTAACCGGGCCTATTCCCTCACTGCGCGCTAATCTTACCCAATCCCGTCTTTCTTTATCGCTCAGCACATGCTGGGTTTGCATCACTATTTTTTGCCAATTTTGGGCTCTTCACCTTTGATCAGGCGGGCGAGATTCTCGCGGTGCCGGATCCACACCAATACAGACATGAAAAGCGTTGCCCCAACCCCAATAGGGCTGGCATGAAATGCCACTGCGATGAGTGGCGCGGCAGCAGACGCCACCAACGCACCTAATGACGAATACCGAAACACATAAGCTGTAGCCAACCAAAGGGCCGCAGCCAAAGTACCCACTGGCCAAATGCCAATCAACAAGGTGCCAAAGAAGGTCGCAACCCCTTTGCCACCATTAAACTTCAACCAAACCGGAAAACAATGTCCTAAAAGGGCTGCGGCCCCAGCGACATAACCGGCATCTTGAGACAAAAACTCACGCGCAAGCACCAAAGCGAGGGCGGCCTTTGCTGCATCGAGGAACAAAGTTGCCAGCGCCACATCTTTTCGACCGGTCCGTAACACATTGGTCGCGCCAATATTGCCAGAACCCACTTGGCGAATATCACCAAGCCCCGCCAATCGGGTCAGCAGGAGACCAAACGGTATGGAGCCCAATAAATAGCCACCTACTATCGCAATCAGATAATCCATGGAGCCCCCAAGACGTGTTGAACCTGTGTGTGCTTAGTCAAGGGCACTAAAGACCTTCTTGCCGCCCACCCAAGTCGTCAGGACTTTACCCTGCAATGTCCGCCCATCATAGGGGGAATTGCGCGATTTAGAGATCATGCGGCTGGCATCAAAGCGGATTGGGAAGCCCAAATCGACCAAGATCAGGTCAGCAGGGGCGCCTGCTGCAATCCGGCCCTGCGGTAGACCAAGGATTTGCGCTGGAGCCAAAGTCATGGCCCGGACTAAGTCCAACAATTCAATCAAGCCCTCATGATAGAGAATGAGCGCGGCCGGAAGAAGGGTTTCGAGCGCACTCGCCCCAAAAGCAGCTTCATCAAACGGCAGACGTTTTTCTTCTGCGGGGCGCGGATCATGGCCCGAGACAATAACGTCCACAATGCCGGACTTGACTCCTTCAATCAGTGCGAGGCGGTCTTGCTCACTTCGCAAAGGCGGGGAGAGCTTGGCAAATGTACGATAATCGCCCAGATCATTTTCATTCAAAGTCAGATGATGCACGCTGACCGAAGCGGTCACATCCAAGCCTTGCGCTTTTGCAGCCGCGATGCGGGGCAGGGTTGCCTCTGACGAAATCATGTCGAGCAAGAGCTTCGCTCCCGTCAATTCCGCCAATTGAATGTCGCGATTGGCAGCGATGGTCTCAGCCGCACTTGAAATGCCGGCAAGACCAAGACGCGAGGCCAGCTCACCCATATTCATCATGCCGCCCTCGCTTAAGAAGGCGTCTTGCGGGCGTGACGCTACCAAAGCGTCAAAGGCAGAAGCATAGGACATGCAGCGCTGCATGGTCCGCGTGCTAACAATCGGGTGGTCACTGTTGGTGAACATGACAGCCCCGGCATCGGCCATCAGACCAAGTTCAGCGATGCGCTCACCCTTCAGGCCAACGGTGAGGGCACCGGCTGCTAGCACCCGTGCGAGTGAGCGGTCGCGTCCGCGCCGGGTGATGAAGTCGACCAAAGCTGCATCATCGATCACTGTCTGGGTATCAGGCTGCAACACCATGGTGGTAACCCCACCCGCCACAGCGGCTTTGCCAGCCGTGCTCAAACTCTCCCGCTGCTCTTCGCCGGGCTCCCCTGTTGAGACGTGGAGATCGATCAAGCCGGGCATTAAAGCGTGGCCATCACAATTGATCACGATCGCGTCTGGACTGGCCGCCACCTGCGGGCCCGAAGCAAGGATCACCTCGCCTTGGACGAGGACTTCGCCTGGACCATCAAATTGGGTCGCGGGATCAACCAAGCGCGCATTGATGAAATGATAAAGGGGTTCAGACATCGTCTGCCTCCTCATTGGCACCGTGGCTGGCGAGGGCTTCAAGCACGGCCATGCGGACAGCCACGCCTGATTCAACCTGGTCTACGATGAGGGACACGCGCGGGTCATCGGCAATGTCAGAGTCGATTTCGACACCGCGGTTCATCGGGCCGGGATGCATGACTTTGACATGGGGGGCAGCAACGGCAAGCTTACGGGCATCGAGGCCATAAAAGCGGAAATATTCCCGCGCTGACGGCACATAGGCACCATCCATCCGCTCGAGCTGAAGGCGCAGCATCATCACCACATCAACCCCAGCCAGACCTTCCAGCATGTTGTGGTAAATCTCACAGCCCCAGCGATCGACATCTGCGGGCATCAAGGTTGGTGGCGCAATCAAGCGGACGCGCGCGCCCAGCATGGAAAGCAAGATGACATTGGAGCGCGCGACACGTGAGTGGAGCACATCGCCGCAAATGGCTACCACCAAGCCTTCGATATGACCAAAAGAGCGCTTCAATGTCAGCGCGTCGAGCAAGGCTTGGGTTGGGTGTTCGTGGGTGCCATCGCCCGCATTAATTACCGAGCAGCTTACTTTGCGCGCCAGCAATTGGGCTGCACCGGATGCCGCATGGCGCAAAACCAGAATATCTGGACCCATGGCATTTAAAGTCGCGGCAGTGTCCAACAGCGTCTCACCCTTGGAGACTGACGAGCTTTTTACCGCCATATTGACCGTGTCCGCGCTCATGCGCTTACCAGCCAGCTCA
Source organism: Hyphomonadaceae bacterium (assembly GCA_040383035.1). GTDB lineage: Bacteria > Pseudomonadota > Alphaproteobacteria > Caulobacterales > Aquidulcibacteraceae > Aquidulcibacter. The sequence goes on from JBEIEG010000070.1 coordinate 4,901, forward strand.
AACGAGGCTTGGGTCCGGGTCGAATTCTCAAAGAAGAGATTGACGAGGGTGCGGCCCTTTAAGGTCGACAGCTTCTTCTCGCGCGCCTGCGTGAAGGGCAAGAACACTTCGGCACGTTCAATAAGTTCCAGCGCCTCCAGTCGGTTCAGATCACCGATCTGCAAGAGGTGGCGCTTAGTAAAGGGCGCGCGAGGCGGTGGACTATCGGGACTCATGACGTTGCGCGCCCCCAAACATTATAGCCCGCAAACCGCGGGGTATTCGGCAAATACATGTCATTGACTTCGGCGCACACAAACCCGCCTTGTTCCAACATGGCTTGTGTATTGCGCGTCAAGTGGCACCCGCCGGCAATGGCCTTCCAAACGGGCTCAATTCGCTTTTGCCAGCGCACCACATCACCATCTGGGGCAAGGCCATGTTCGCAAAACAGGATTTGGCCATCGGGCTTCAAAAGTCGCTTGGCTTCAGCCAAGGCACCCGCATAGTCGGGAATGGTGCAAAGCGCATAGGTGAACAAGATTGTGTCGGCGCAGGCATCGGGCAGGCCTGTGGCTTCAGCGCCAGCGACAACTTCTTCGACCACAATATCGGTTCGCCAGTCTTCGCGCTTCCAAGCCAACATGCTTGCTGAAGGCTCTACGGCGATGACTTTTTCAACTTTGCTGGCGTCCAAGAAGGGTAGGTTGGTGCCTGAGCCAAAGCCCATATCCACCACGACACCATAAGCTCGCGGGATCAGTTTGGCTCGTTGCTTAGCGATTGGTTTTGCGCCACAGGCACAGCCGATAAAGCGTGGTAGGACAAAGCGTTCGTAAAGCCCAAACAGCATGTTAGCGGCGCCCCCGCGCACCCATCAATCGTTCCCGTAACCACAAGAGTATAGCCCAGCTATGGGCATCATGGCGGACCTTTTTCATCGCGTCTTCAATCGACACCCAAACCAACTCATGATCAGGCTCGCTCGGACGACCTTCAGTCGAGGTCAATTCCACTTCAAAAAATGAGCAGAGCGAATTGGTTGGCACGCCATCATTGATCCAGAATTGCCCAGATCGACATAATTGGCGGACGGGCCACACGGTTAGCCCCGTTTCCTCGTCGAATTCGCGCACGACCGCCTCGGCATCGCTTTCGCCCGACTCAACCCCACCGCCTGGTAGATCATAATGGAAGTTCTGGGAGTCTCCGACTTTGACGAGGGCAATTTTCTCGTCATTGCGGGTGCAAAGGCCATAAACGCTGGGCCGCTCTTTGTAGGTTTTGCCGTGTTCGGTGCGCCCGAACTGCATCGAAAAATGCGCCATAAAGGCCTCATAAGCTAGGATTGCAAAAGCGGAAAGCGGCCTCGGCAGATGGATAGTCTCTAGTCCTGCTTGCCTTATAGGTCGAGGGGGTGACGCATCGAAACCCTTGCGCTGTTGCGGACTATTTCCGACCGAACAAGCGCTCAATATCGGTCAGCGACAGTTTCACAAAAGTCGGTCTACCGTGGTTGCATTGGCCAGAGCGGGGCGTGCGTTCCATATCGCGCAACAGGAAGTTCATTTCGTCTGCACTTAAATGACGGCCCGCCCGCACAGAACCATGGCAAGCCATGGTCGCCAGCACTTCGTCGATCCGTTCTTTGAGGGAAAGGCCTTCATCATAGGCCGCCAGATCATCGGCCAAGTCCTGCAGCAATTTATGGGTGTTCACCTTGCCCAGGATGGCAGGTGTCTCCGTGACAGCAATGGCGCCACGACCAAAGTTCTCTAATCCCAAGCCAAAGCGTGCAAACTCGTCGGCGCGCGCCAACAGGCGCTCACAATCGGCCTCCTCCATCTCGATAATGTCAGGGATCAGGCTGGGTTGGCGTGCGATACCTTGGCCTTCCATCGCAGCTTTCATGCGCTCTAAGGTCAAGCGTTCATGTGCGGCATGTTGATCGACAATTACGAGGCCATCGGCAGTCTCTGCGATGACATAGGTCGCGTGGAGCTGAGCTTTGGCCGCACCTAAAGGATAGGAAGTCTCATCTTCAATAGGCGCACCGACGTTGGTCTGTGCGTCAAAGCTTGTGCGCGCCATAGGCTCTGCAAAGCCAGCGCGTAGCGAGCCCGCTTCGCGTCCGGCTTCAATTGCGCCAGCGGGCGGTTGATAGGCCGGAAAGTTTGGTTGATAGGGGCTGAGTTGTCCGCCGCCACCGCGTGACCAGGGCATGCCAAATCCAGTTTGCGCGCCCAGCGCCCCCAAGGTAGCCTGACCCAGCGCTTGCGGGCTTCGAATGCCACTCGATCCCAAGGCATGGCGCAAGGCCCCTATGACGAGCCCCCGCACCAAGGCCGGGTCGCGGAACCGCACTTCGGTTTTAGCTGGATGGACGTTCACATCCACCAGCTTTGGATCCATTTCGAGGAAAAGCGCTAGAACCGGATGGCGGTCGCGCGCCAAAACGTCCTGATAAGCTGCCCGCGCTGCCCCTTTTAGCAAAGGGTCTTTCACCGGTCTGCCATTGACAAACAAATGCTGATGGCGCGCATCCCCACGTGCTGCAGTGGGTAAACCGGCCAGACCAGTTAAACGAACCTCTGCGCGCTCTGTATCAATAACCAAAGCGTCAGCTGCTGCATCGCGACCAAGGATAGCGGCAACCCGTGCCGATCTTTGGCTGGCCGCATCGGATCCTTCCGGCACGACTTTCAGCGCAGTCCGGCCATCGAGATCGAGCGTGAAAGCAACATCTGGTCGCGACAAGGCCAAGCGCTTGACCATGTCGGAAATAGCCAAGCTTTCAGATCGTGCTGATTTCATAAAGTTGAGGCGGGCAGGGGTTGCGAAAAACAAGTCGCGCACCTCAACCCGCGTACCAGAGCGATTGTTTGGCCAAGGCGCGGGCATGGGGCCTTCCATAGCGCCGCCCTCTACCCGCAAGGTCCAAGCTTGATCGGCGTCTTTGGCACGCGATGTAATGGCTAAGCGTGCGATCGCGCCAATGGAAGGCAAGGCCTCGCCACGAAATCCCATGGTGACGATGTTGAGCAGATCCAGATGGCCATCGGCATCTGGGGCCAGTTTGGATGTCGCGTGGCGTTCAACCGCTAGGCTTAGTTGATCGCGAGGGATGCCGCTGCCGTCATCTTCAACCAGCAAACGGCTGATCCCGCCGTACTCAGCCAGAATGCGAATGGAATTTGCCCCAGCATCCAGCGCATTTTCCACCAATTCTTTAACCGCTGCAGCCGGGCGCTCAATCACTTCGCCAGCAGCGATCTGATTTATGGCATCCGGGGGAAGACGAGCAATGGTCATGGCGCAACCATGCGCCTTCTAGCCTGAGTCGACCAGACGATCCTGCATTCAGAAGCGGTTTCTGCCAGCCAGCTAGGCCTACATGCCGGGCAGTTTGAAGCCGCGTGGCTTATTTTGCTGGATGCTAACGGGTTGTCCGCCCGTAGCATTGCGAATAGCAGCCTTTTCAAGGCGCAAACGCTCGGCTTCCGCCTCGGCCATCAGTGGGTCAGCGGGCTGGGTTGGGGCGGGGGTAACTAGACCCATGATCCGGTCCGACAGATTGGTCGGCTTGCGGGCTACGCCGCCGGTTTCTTCATCTATCACCGCACGGATACGTGGATCAGCATTAGTACCGCCGGCCTTCTCGACCAACAAACGCTCCCCATCGGATGCGGTCGCGCCCATTTGAACGCCGAAGACCGCGCTGCGAGCTTGAAGATCGGCCCGCAATTCCATTGGGCGGGCTTCACCTGGACGAGGTGGACGGAGATTGAACTCAGGTGGCACGACCAAAGGAGCCTTTGAGACAACGCGGAACTCGTCAGGCGCTGTTTTCTCGCTGCCCAAAGCTTGGCGTACGCTGGTGCATCCGCCCAAAGCGATGACGGCCAAACCAGTGACTGCCAACAGGCCAGAATAGGATTTTTTCACAGCACTCGCTCCATTGTCTCTCAAAACTTGTCTCTTAAGGGCACCGTTCTGGATCGGGACTTGAGGCTGCAACTGCTCGCAGGCCCCACAACTTGCCGTTTCCATCACCCTTCAAACCGTTTGTACCCAACCTTCTTAGACGCAAGGCCGCCCGAAGGTCCAGATGTTCACGCCGCTGGCGGCTCTGACTCACTTTTTGAGCCAGAATTTTGTTTCGATTGTGGCGTGTCCTCGGGGTTTATCAGCATATCAATGGCTAGCAAAATCGCGCCGATTGTAATGGCAGCATCGGCAACATTAAACACCCACGGAAAAAAGAAGCCCGAGAAGTCCAAGAAGTCTGCGACAGCGCCGAATCGCACGCGGTCAATCAGATTGCCAATCGCCCCACCGATCACCAATGCCAAAGCGATAAAGGTATGGCGGCGCTTTGCCCTGAATAACCAAACCGCAAAGACTGTTGCGATGACGCCAGACATGGCCACCAGGCCCCAGCGCTGCCAGTCGGCATGGGCTTTGAGGGCCCCAAAGCTCACGCCATAATTCCATACCATCGTCAGATCAAAGATGGAGGAAATCTCTATCTTGCCGACAGTCAACAGGTTGAGATGGTTTAGGACCCAGTACTTAGTGGCTTGATCCAAACCAAGGACGACCACAATCAGCAACACACCCCAGAGAGGTGCGGGTGCAGCAGCGGGTAGTTTGGGGGCGGGAGATGGCGATGTCATGGGCGCTCTTTAATGTGTTTTGATCGGCCAAGGAAATGCAACAAACAGTGAGGTAGCGGGCGGCCCATCAAGGCTTAATCATTGTGCCAGCAAGCTCAAGCGCATTGGCCATGGCTCGTTTTAGGGCCGGTGGCTCCAAGATTTCCAGCTTACCACCCCAGCGAAATAGGCTCCACGCTAATTCGTTTAAGCCTCCGCCATGCAGACGCACCAACAAAGCCCCATCTTCTGACCGTTCCAGGCTCTGCTGCGGGTGAAAGACCCAACGGCTGGCTTCATCAGCAAAGTCAGGGAAAACACGCAGGCACACATCGACTGTGTCTTCCTGATAGACGCCAAAGGACCTCTCAGAATAGGCTTGTAAGTCAAAGCCATCGGGCGCGCCGCCCGGTAAATCCAGCATGAGCGGTTGGCTGATGCGGTCAATCCGCCACATGCGTGGGGCGGTCGTTTCCTCCATATGGGCTTCGCGCGCGATCAGATAGGCCTCGCCGCCAAACAAAATTCCATAAGGGATCAGGTCGCGCTGGCGCGGGCCACCTGACCCGCCGCTATAATGCACCCGCACTTGCTTGAGGGCCAAAAGCGCATCGCGCAGGACTTGCAGCACATCCTTATCGACACTGGCCCGTGGTCCGGGTTGGACTGCGATGGCTTCAGCCTGCATCAAG